>CAZSVI010000195.1:0-1653 GCA_964610205.1 uncultured Oscillospiraceae bacterium | reverse complement strand
AGGTTGACACGAACTCAAAGGAACTGGATATTGCGGTTAAGCTGATTGATAACCTGACTGCCGAATTTAAACCTGAAAAATACACAGATGAATACAGGACCGCGTTAACCGACATTATTCAGAAAAAAATTGAGGGAAAAGAAGTACAGGTAGCACCGCAGGCTCCCAGGCAGAATGTTATCGATTTAATGGAAGCCTTAAAGGCAAGCCTTCAGGAAGCAAAGAAGAAGCCTGCCGTAAAAAAAGCGGCAAAAAAGAATACTGCGGGAAGAGCGGTATAGAATGGAATGGATGGAACCTATGGAGCCTATTCTGAAAGACTCTGTTATTATGGAAAAGGGATGGATCCATCAGGTCAAATGGGATGGTATCAGAGGGCTTTGCTATATAGATCATCAAAACATAAGGTTATATACCCGGAGCGGTCGTGAGCGGATTTCCAATTATCCCGAAATTTCAGTAATAGGAAAGCAATTGCATTACAAACAGGCAGTTCTCGATGGGGAACTGATTGTAATGAATAACTACGGAAAACCGTCATTTTATATGGTTATGTCACGGGAAAGAGTTAAAAGACAGGAACGGCTTTCTCTATACCTGCAGAAATATCCTGTGCGGTATATGGTTTTTGATATCCTTTATAAGGATGGGTCCGATTTGCGGGGACTTGCATTAAAAAACAGGAGGCGGATTCTGGGCACAGCCCTTACCGACAGTCCGATAATTCAAACCGTTTCGGATTACCCCAATGGAAAAGCTCTGTTTTCTATTATGAGGGAAAAGGGTATGGAGGGCATTGTATCGAAGTATGAGAACAGTACTTATATAGCCGGAAAGAAACACCATGATTGGTTTAAAACAAAAATTTCCAGAAAACTCCTTGCTGTTGTGTGCGGAGTGAAAATGAAGGAAGGTAATGTTAAATCATTGATATTGGGCATATACCGGGAAGAAAAGCTATTTCCTGTTGGAAACGTATCATCGGGTCTGTCCCATAAGGACAGGGTAATTCTGAAAGAAACTCTGCCAAAACTTCAACAGAATTTTTCACCATTTAATATAAAAGCAACCGTAAAGGATACGATATGGTTTAAGCCCGTGTTAACCGTTCAGGTTAAGTTTATGGAGTGGGAACCGACGGGAGGCTTAAGACATCCGGCGCTTTTAGGATTCAGCTCAAGAGCGCCTTTTGAGGCGGACGGAGAAGAGGAGCCTGTATGAAACAGAAAAAAGAGTTTCCTTCGTTATCAAATCCGGACAAATTGCTTTTCCCCGGGGACGGTATTACAAAGCTGGAGTATGTGATGGTTCTGTATAACCTGTCACCGTATCTGTTAACATATACGGAAAACCGGTATCTTACAACAATCCATTTCCCGGACGGCGTGGGAGAGAAACAGTATTACCAGAAAAATATACCCGCTCACGCGCCTGAGTTCGTAAAAAGCAAAATATATGAAAATATTGAATATATCGTTATGGATTCTATTGAAACTCTGTTGTGGATGGGCAATATGGCAGCATTGGAATTCCATATTCCTTTCAATGTGATGGAAAGCGAAAATCATCCGGACGCTATTGTTTTTGATCTGGATCCGTCCAAGGGTCAGACATTCTCTCAGGTTACCGAAGCAGCCCTGATTATATACGAGA
>CAZSVI010000194.1:0-3097 GCA_964610205.1 uncultured Oscillospiraceae bacterium | reverse complement strand
CATGCCTTCAATATATTCATCAAACAAAAGCATCCCCTGTTCCGGATTATCAAATGTATTCATAAGCTGCTTATATACAGATACGGACAATTCATCATTTATGTCATGCATCATTCCAAGCAGTCTCTTTTCGTTATGCACGGTGTCCATACAGATAGTATTCTCATCGTTTAAAAAAAGCGTTATGCTATCCCCCCGTATATCTGTAACGGAAATATCGGGGTTTTCTGATAATTCCCGGAAGACATTGAATAATTCCTCACCATATATTGAAACAAACCGGTTAACGGTTGCCGCGTCAGGTTCATCCTTTTCATTGAAGGTGCTGTCAAGCTTTAATTTGCCGTAGGCATGCTTATTCAGAAGTCCCTCTTTTTGGGAAAGCCTGTATATTAACGCAATTGATTGCTCAACTGATGCGTTTCCCTTCGGAGCGATCCTGTTTCCGCCGACGCCTGTCAGGATTTGATTCTCAAAACAGACGTCTATGTATTCCTTTGCCCAGCCGCTTATCTCACTGCCGTCGGCATATTCAAATTTTCCTTTTACGGTAAAATCCTTATCCGGTGAAACCTGCTTCAACAGATTCACAACGAGGGACGCAATTTCCTCCCTTGTAATGAAATTTTCAGGAAAGAAATTCCCTTTTCCGTCGCCTTTAACTATTCCTGCATTGAATGCTCTTATAATCTCCGCTTCATATACGTTGTTCGACGTATCCATAAATGGACGTTCTTCCTTTGTTTCAGCCGTCTTCCCTGAAAGGTTGAAGGCCTTCAACGCCAACAATACATAATGGCTTCTTGTTATATTTTTTTGATAATTCCCCTGCAGTTCTTCCGGAACCAGGCCTTCCTGGATGGCGGCATAGACTTCGGCCTCGGCCCATCCGCTTGGTTTATCCGGTTCTGTTTCAGGCGCGGCGGCTCCTGCCGAATAAACCGGTATAAAGGCAAGAACGGCCACAACTGAAATGATCAGCAGAATCTTTTTACATGTTTTATGCATTTTAAATACCCTCCCTTTGGGTTATCAATTTCACTATTTAGCGACAGCATAATACTCGTTTAGTTTAATTCTGTCTATTATTATCGTCTCACCGCTTTCCGACAAGGTTACAAGATAATCATACCGGTAGGTGAAATCCTCATCGGTGATTCCGTTTATCTTCTGAATCTTTGCGTTAAACTGGACAAAATACCATTTTTGTTTTTCCGAATACGCCGGATGCAGCTTAACACTTATATTCTGAAGCTCCTTTATCCTTTCCATGTTGTACCGGAGGGGCAGGTATTCATATGGATATTTTTCATGATACTCCCCGTCTATTTCAATAATGTTTTGGTTGCCTTCGGTGTCTTTGGTAATGCCTAAGCTGTCCCAGTAGCTTGAAACCTCTATAAAACCCTTTTCCCATTTATGGGATAAAAGATTCATCCGCTCCCGATCCAGTTTTGACAGGTTTTCAAAAAACGTGGATATAATTGCTTTCTCTGCTTCATAGATTTCCCCGTCTATCGGATTATGATAGTCATTACCGGTCGGTGTCCGGGAAGTATCCAGATATGGCAGGCGCATGACGTTCTCATTGTTCTTTATAAAAAGCCTGTTTTTAAGCCCCGGTTTTACATTCGATTCAATCGCCCGTAAAACCTTAAGTTTCCCGCCTTCCTTTGATAATTCCACGTCATATCTCAGTTCCACCCTGATTGTGTCATAAAACAACGGTGATATGTCCTTAACTTTTGCGTATGAATTGTCCTCCTGCAGCCGGAAGGATTCCTCAAATATGCTATCCGGCACTATCATTGCTTTCGCGTTGATTTTACAGAAGTAAAGAAAATTCTCACCGTTTTTCGCTATGAAGCCTGAGTTTACATCCGCCGTTTTTCTGTCTCCGGAAAGGTTCACAGGTTCATAGCCGACAATTGTCATTCCGTTCAGCCCTATATACCGGGGAAGATGTATTCCTATTTCCGGGTTGCCGTCCCCTTCGGTTATTGTCTGTTCGGCAATGTATTCCCTTATTTCACCGGGAATTATTCCCCCACGGGTATAGGTTGTATAAACATCCACCGAAGGCACGTCAAACAAAACGGAGAAATATTCGTTAAGAAGCTTTTTCGCTTCCTCGTCCTCCTCGCTGCTTACCGTATCTGTTATCAAGCCGCTGCCGGCGGGTATCTCAGACCCGGCCGACGATACTCCTATCAGTCCGCAGCCCGACATTGCCGTAAGGGAAATTAATATTAACAGAATGATACCTATTATTCTTGCTTGCTTCATCACTTCACCCACCTTAGAATATATCAAATAAAATATAATTAAAATTATCCTGACCTTCTATTATGCTTAGCAATTCATCCCTTCCGGGGAATACAATACTCCCGCCGTTCTCAAAAACCAGCGCCGCGTATTCCCAGCTTTTAAACGTATTTATATTATTACTGCCGTCTTCTATAAAAACCCTTGGAAGCCTCGGACTTCCATCACTATTATATTCTGCAGCCGATCCTCTTACATAATTTGCCACAGATGGATCAAAGCCCCTCCCCGCCGCTATAACGGCGCCGTTTACAACACCGTCACCTTCTATGACCACTTTTCCCAGTGAAAAAACAATACCGTTTACCTGGCCGTTTATCCGAAGCTCCTTATCCGGGTTGAAGTTGAGTATAAGAAAATAATAATCGGTATATGGGGTTTCGGATTCCTCATATGCCGCTTCAAGGTCCGCAATCACATCAACCGTATCCGGATCGCTCGTTGCTTCATACCTTAACACATGGTTTGTCAGAGGATCTCCGGTTATTTCAGACTCAAGGTGATCAGATATTGTCATAAACTCGGTTTTTTCATCAAGCCCCGGGGTAAATGAGTACATAATATCATCAATATCCGGATTATCGTTAAATCCTTTTCCCGCAAAGACCTGTACATGATCTTCGAGTAATCCCATTAATCTGTCCAATGCCTGACCCATACCGCTGCTACCTGTATAAAAATCCCATTCCAGATCGATACGGTCATCAAAAAACGAAGATTCAAGGCCTGCTATATCCCCGGCCATATTGCAGGTCAGTGAACCGGGTTGTTT
>CAZSVI010000193.1:0-3611 GCA_964610205.1 uncultured Oscillospiraceae bacterium | reverse complement strand
GATCTGAAAACCCAGGACAGGCAGCAGGATGAAATAGATTCTCATTGCACGCGCTCCTAGAATAATGAGTTCCATATCATCTTTATTAAACAGCCTTATCATGTTTCTTGAGAAAAACTGCATCACAATGAACCACAGTAAAATAATAGCGGACGATGCGCATAGCGCCAGCATAAGCCCTTCCCTTACCCTGTCTGTTCTTTTCGCACCGTAATTGTAACCGACAATCGGTTGAAGGCCCTGGTTAATGCCGAATATAGGCATCATTATAAATGTGGAAATACTGCTTATAATACCCATAGCCGAAATAGCTACATCGCCTCCATATTTCAAAAGGCTCCTGTTCATAATAAGCCCGATAAGGCTGCCCGCAAGCTGCATGCCAAACATTGGAAAACCTATTTTAACAATGTTCCAGACCAAATCCAGCCTGAGTTTCAGGTGATGCATTTTTATTTTTAATTCGCTGGAACCACTGAAAAAATAATATAAAACCCATGCCATGGATAAGCCCTGGGCAATAATCGTAGCCCATGCCGCTCCGCCTATTCCCCAATCAAATATAATAACAAACAGGTAATCCAGTATAATGTTTGCCACAGCGCCAACCAGCATTGTCACCATGGACATTTTAGGGCTTCCCTCCGCGCGGATTGCCTGATTCATCCCAAAGCTCACACTGGCGAACAGCACCCCGAACATTATTATCCTCATATATTCAATGGCATAAGGCATAATAGTCGGACTGGCGCCAAAGAACAGAAGCAGAGGCCTTAACCATATCAATCCGGCCACTGTCTGTATTACCGACAGAATTATCAGAAGCGTCAGCGCGTTACCTGTAATATTCTCCGCACTCTCCCGATCCTTCTCTCCCAGCTTAACGGATATCAGCGTTGATGTTCCGAAACCAACCAGCATGCCAAATGCAAAAATAATACCTAAAATCGGGAAGCCGATGGTAATCCCGGCAAGCCCCATCGTTCCCACTTTTTGACCGACAAATATTCTGTCTACCACATTGTAAAGCGCGTTTATTATCATCCCAAATATGGCAGGCAGCGAAAATTTCCATAATAACTGGGAAATTTTAAGATTTTCAAGTTGTTTGGATCTCTCCATTTTTATTCCTCCGGAAACAGGTTGATTAAGTTTCTTATCACACTATACACCATTGTATTTTTTTAGTAAAGCGTATGTTTTTTACCTGTTTATTTCTTCATATTACATACCCTATTTCATATATACTGTGATTTTACAAAAAAGTCTGAAAGAAACACAAAACACAGGGGGATGGTTCTTGTGTTTTGTTCCAACACACACGAACCGTCCCCCTGTGTTTTTATGCTTGGATTAATCGCCTACAACAACAAACTTTCCATTGCAGGTATCACTGGACGTAATTGTTGTATATTCGCTGTTCATATTGGATATACTCACAAATTCGTTTTCACCTGTTTCCGGATCGGTTATATAGAACCCTGTTATTGAACCGGGGTTAGTCAATGGATCACCACTCGATTCATATCCCTTAACAACAACCCATTCCGCATAGCTTCCGCTAAGGGGTATCATTACCGGCATATACTCGGGATAAACATCCTGTACCCGGGTTAACAGGCATTCACAAATTTTTCTGTAGGCATCCGTTCTTTGAGAGCTTGTGTAGTTGATCCATATCTGCACCTGCAGCCTGGTAGTTCCGGTCCAACCCGAAAGATAAGGAATATTCATGTCGAAGGTACCCGTTTCCTTTGTTGCTCCTCTGATTACACAGTGTTCCCAATCCGGCTCCCCGGGTATCGGCCTTAATAATGCCACCTTCCATTTTGCCGTTGTATCCGGCACTTTAACCCTTAGTACAGGATACCTGTTAAGGTCAACTGTAATGTTCCTTTGCTGCGTTGTTACGTCTCTTTCAATATTTCCATAATGTCCATTCAGCTGAGTGGGATCGTTCAATGTTATTTTACATATTCCCTGCGTACAGGTCACGTCTGCATATACGCCAGTGTATACAGTCCATTCGTCCAGGGAGACGAAATTCTCTTCAAATCCGATTCCTTCAGGCAATGCTTGCGAGTCGATATCCTTTCTGAATAACAATTCGTCAATCTTCAGGTATTTTGTCGCATCGCCTTCAACTACTACGGTAATTTGCATGGCTGTCACGCCGGTCCACCCTGTCATATCCCTTACATTGTATTCAAAAAATCCTGTTTCATCCGTAATTGGTTTAATTGAGCGGATGTCCTCACAGTGCCTTGAATTATACAACTCAACTTTCCATGCTGCGTTGGTCTCGGGCGCTTTAATCCTGAGTACGAGATATTTATTCAGATCGACCGTTACCAGTCCTCCCGGAGAATGTTTTTCTATTTTTCCCCACAACTCTGCTCCGCCTGTCATCACAGCAACTCCATAATCTGTAGTAAAATTATTATAGGCGCTTATAGGACCATTATCCCAATCCGATATATCAGTGAAATCTTCCCTGAACCCAATATCGTACCATTCAATCGGGAATCTGAAATTGATTCAACCCAAAGATACAGGTCATTGATAACTTCATATTTGTCAATTTCTTTATGCGGCTGGAAGAACACTCCCATTTCCCCTTGAATGTTAAGACCCATATCCTCGACACTGCTTATAGCTGCATGAATAAGCCTGATACAGATACTCTTTATTACCGAGTAATCCGTATTTACCGATAAAAATTTCATGAAAATTTCACTTAACACAGCTTTCAAACCATCAATATCCAGAGTCTTAATATGATTGACTATATCTTTTTCTTCCATCAAAGGATAGACATAATTTTTGTTTTCCGAGGGGTTATCAACGTCATTTATATGGATGATGCTCCCTTTTCCCATGTAGACTTTGTTTTGGACTGATATGACTGCTTCGGAATATGCTTTTGAAATATCATATATGTTATTAAAAATATTACTGATTCCCATAGATACCGACAGATTTAAATATTTCTTAACACAGCCCTGTATATTCTTGCAAAGATTGATAGTAAAATCTTTATTAAGTTCACTTGCATTGATTAAACCTATCAATTGATCGGATTCACTATAACAAACAAGTCCCGATGCTGATGATTTAGCCTGTTGAAGTCTTGAATTTAATCCCATAGTTCTCACCAAAGATTAATCTGATTCTATCGTTCACTTTTTTAATACCGAAGCCCCGATTGTTATCTTCAGCTTTTTGCAGTAGTTCATTGATTTCCTGTTCGTCCGCTCCTATTCCATTATCAGAAACAGTGATTATTAAATCGTCTGCAACTCTACGGAACTTTATATCAATTATACCCTTGCCTCCGTTCTTTTCAATTCCATGATGAATTGCGTTTTCAACTATAGGCTGCATAATAAGTTTGATTATTCTGCATTCATATGTTTCCTCTTCAACCTCAATATTAAAAATAATCATATTTTCATAGCGTTTTATTTGTATTAATATATAATAATTCAGATTTTCAACAACGTTTTTTACATTTGTTATTTCTTCACCTCTATTCAGAGCAAGTTTTTTTGAAATATTGTTAATATCATATAAAACCTTAAGAAAGGATATAACTTTTATAACAGAATTAT
>CAZSVI010000192.1:0-3663 GCA_964610205.1 uncultured Oscillospiraceae bacterium | reverse complement strand
CTTGCTTAGAGCGAAAAAGTTTGCAAAAAAAACAAACTTTTTTAGAGGAATTATAGCATTCAGAACAGTTGTGCGGTTAACCTTAAGGCTTTTATCCAATTTACATCCGGGGGGAAGACAATATCTAAGAAGAAGGGTTCCCTTCTTAATCATAAGAAGTAAATGGATAAAAAATTTATGGGAATAATAATGGTGTGTTGCAATTGCTTTGTTGTTATAATTTTAAGAAAGTCTATTATAAGAAAAATAACCATATAGTGGTGTATGCAGGGATATAGAGGAATATATAAGAGGATAGGGGCGTTATTTGATGCTGGCCTTGGAATAGGCCAGGGTAGCTTATTTGAACCAAACAGGGTAATTAAGTATAATAAGGCATCTAAAAGAAAGTAAAGGAGAACGAACTATTGAAAAGAAACTACAATGTCATACCTATCTATCAAAATGTCAGTCCCGGGGAGTGGAATGACTGGAGATGGCAGTTGTCCAACAGAATAACAACCGTTGAGGAACTGGAAAAGGTAATCAAATTAAACGCTGATGAGAAATCAGGTATAAAGCGATCCCTGGAGAAGCTTAGAATGGCCATAACACCCTACTATGCTTCCCTGATGGACCCGGATAATGTGAACTGTCCAATAAGGAGACAGGCTGTTCCATTGGCTCAGGAAGCGTTTATATCAGAAAGCCATAGAGAGGATCCGCTCCATGAGACCAAGGACTCACCTGTGCCGGGGCTTACCCATCGATATCCCGACAGGGTTTTGCTTCTTATCACGGATCAATGCTCCATGTACTGCCGCCATTGCACGAGACGCCGCTTTGCCGGGCAGGATGATCAAGCCCTTCCTTCCGGGAATATCTCTCTTGCGATTGACTATATACGAAAGCACAAAATTATCCGGGACGTACTTATTTCAGGAGGGGACGCCCTGTGCGTATCCGATCAGGTTCTGGAAAGCATACTAAGTCAATTAAGAGCAATCAGGCATGTGGAGGTTATACGGGTTGGTTCAAGAACTCCGGTGGTCATGCCTCAGAGGATTACAAGAGAGTTGTGTGAGATACTGAAAAAGTATCATCCCATCTGGTTGAATACGCACTTCAATCATCCCCTTGAAATTACCGATGAATCGAAAAATGCTTGTGCCATGCTGGCCGACGCAGGTGTTCCCCTTGGGAATCAATCCGTTCTTTTAAAAGGAGTTAATGATTGTCCTTATTTAATGAAAAAACTGGTTCACAACCTTGTAAAAATGCGTATAAGACCCTATTACCTTTACCAATGTGATCTGTCCCGGGGCATTGAACATTTCAGAACACCTGTAGCGACAGGTATAAAAATAATTGAATTATTGCGCGGGCATACATCGGGTTTTGCCGTTCCCACTTTTGTTATTGACGCTCCCGGAGGCGGAGGGAAGATACCCGTCAATCCACAGTATTTAATATCCCAGTCTCCTGATATGGTTGTACTGAGAAATTTTGAGGGGGTCATATGTTCTTATCCCGAACCTGAGGATAAAACTCAGAATTGTATGGACTGCGATCCGTGCTTCAAACATCTTAACTATAAGAACAGGGGTGTTGAGAAGCTATTCAACAGGCAGCAGACAAGTCTTATACCAAGGAGTAATCTCAGGATGAAAAGAAGGGAGGAATATAATGAGCACAACAACGACGAGTCAAACGCACATGGATAAAGATACTTTTACCGGAATTAAACTTGAAACCGATAATATAAACCACAGGCTTCTAGTAACAGATAAAGGGGATGTTACCGAAGATATACCTGAGAGCATTATTAAATTCGCAAAAGAGAAAGATCTTGAGAAAATAATTCTAACCTGCCGTAAAAAGAACCGCGGTGTTTTTGAAGCTGCCGGGTTCAGGCAGAGAGCCAGGGTAAAGGGTTTTTTTCAAGGTGAGGACGGATATTTCCTCACCGCCTTTACTGACGGTAAAAGGGAAACGTCTGCCAGATGGAGGCAGGAAGACAGAATTATTGAAAAGTGCATGGAAAAAGAGCGGGGATATAAGCCGACTAAAAAGCAGTACCTTGTAAAAACCTGTGAAGAAAGCGATATACCCCAGATGATGGATCTATTGAAAACCGTTTTTGAGACATATCCTACGAAGGTATTTGATACGGACTATTTAAAAAGAATGATGAAGGAGAGGATTCTTTTCAAGGCAATAATAGAGGATGAGAAAATCATCAGTATGGCCTCTGCGGATATGGACAGGGAAAACCTGAACGCGGAGATTACCGATTGCGCTACTTACCCGGAGCATCGGGGGCGTGGATTGCTGTCGGTAATCATTTACAGCCTGGAACAGGATTTGAAGGACATGGATTTTATAACTGTGTTCAGCCTGTCGAGAGCCATTAATACAGGAATAAACATGGTGTTGCGAAAGCTCGGATACAGGTATAACGGAAGGCTCATTAACAACTGTAATATATGCGGCAGATATGAGGATATGAATATCTGGTCGAAAACATTGTAACTAACTTGTTCTAAAAACTGGTATAAATCCGATTTAATAATGTGAAATAATGTCTCACAGATGTTTTTCAGATTTTGTAAAAATGGAGTGTTACAAATTGCAATAAATTGCTTCCATTGTTATATTAAGTTTGTTATAATTTTTATCATGTAAATATTTGTAGATAAATTAATGAGAAAAAATAAGTTAATTCAATTTAATATTTGGGGGGTAGCATATGAACAGGAAAAACAGTTCCGGAAAGGAGAAGACTTCGGAGGTAAGGGATGCTGAGAATGAATTATCGGATCCGGATAAGGAGTTTGATGATTTCTATGTTACAGGTATTGGTGCGTCTGCCGGAGGACTTGAAGCACTCGAACAGTTTTTTGTAAATATGCCGTATTCCGACAATATTGCTTTTGCTGTCATTCAGCATCTTTCACCGGATTATAAAAGCTATATGCCCGAGCTGATAACAAAACATACAACAATGAAGGTATACCAGATACAAAATGGAATGATGGCCAAACCGGGATATATTTATCTAAATCCCCCCGGATATAATGTTATTATAACAAGAGGACAATTTTTACTGGTTGAACAGGTTCATCCTCAAAGAACTAATCTGGCCATTGATACCTTTTTTGATTCACTGGCGGTGGATATGTGTGAAAAATCCATTGGTATCATCCTATCCGGAACGGGAAGTGATGGAACTCGCGGATGCAGAGCCATCAAAGAGGCGGGAGGCATTGTTCTGGTACAGGATGATACGGCAAAATTCAATGGTATGCCCAAAAGTGTGATTTCCACAAATATATGCGATTATATTCTTTCACCCAAATCAATGGTAAATGCGCTGTTAACATATACGGGGCAGCCTTCATTAATCCTCGACACAAATACCAGTAGTTCTGAGGAAGATACAAATACAGACACGTTATCGGCCATATATAATATATTAAATAAAAAGTATTCAATTGATTTCAGCCTGTATAAGCAAAATACTGTTTTACGTTGCATAGACAGGCGAATGAGAATTAACCAGATACATGAACTAGACAGGTATCTTGAATTTTTAAAAGAGAACATACATGAAACAGACTTTTTGTACAATGGATTGCTGATTGGTGTAACACGTTTCTTTAGGGACAAAGAGGCCTTTCAGAT
>CAZSVI010000191.1:0-3959 GCA_964610205.1 uncultured Oscillospiraceae bacterium | reverse complement strand
TTATGCCGGCGCCACAATACTGGGAGGAGATACGGTAATCGGCCATGATTCCGTTATTGGGGGAAATGTCTGGTTGACCCGGTCTGTTCCGCCTTATACAACGGTACATAATTCCCAGCCTTCGCCAACCATAAAAAACGGAAAGCCCGATGATATGGTGGAACGCGGAAGCCGCTACAATGCGATAAAGCCATTACAATCATAGAAACGGAGGAAAATCGCAATGAAACTATATAACACCCTGACCCGCGCAAAGGAGAATTTTATACCGCAAAATCCCGGAGAGGCAAGGATATACAGCTGCGGTCCAACAGTATACAATTATTTTCACATTGGGAATGCGCGTCCCTTTATTATTTTTGATGTTTTGAGGCGTTTTCTTGAGTATTCCGGTTTTACGGTTAAGTTTGTCCAGAATTTTACGGACATAGATGATAGAATGATAAAAAAGGCCAATGAAGAGGGAAAGACCGTTTGTCAGATAGCGGATAAATATATAGAGGAATATTACAAGGACGCCCGTGGCCTTGGTATAGCTGATGCAACCGTTGCTCCAAGAGCAACGGAAAACATAGACGCGATTATCTCAATGGTTGAGTCCCTTGTTGACAAGGGCTATGCTTATACTGTAGATGGAGACGTATATTATGATACTGCAAAATTCGAAGGATACGGGAAGCTTTCCGGGCATAACCCGGAGGATCTTGAAGCCGGAGCACGAATCAACGTGGATGAAAGGAAAAGGAATGCAATGGATTTCGCGTTGTGGAAAGCTCAAAAACCCGGGGAACCTGCCTGGGACAGCCCATGGGGCAAGGGAAGGCCGGGCTGGCATATTGAGTGCTCCGCCATGGCCAATCGCTTTCTTGGAGAGACGATAGATATACACAGCGGCGGACAGGATTTGATATTTCCGCATCATGAGAATGAGATAGCGCAAAGTGAAGCCGTCAATGAAAAGCCCTTTGCACGATATTGGCTGCATAACGGGTTTATTAACATTAATAATGAGAAAATGTCGAAGTCAAAAGGGAATTTCTTTACTGTCAGGGATATTATCAAACACTACGACTATGAAGTTATAAGATTTTTTATGCTTTCGGCACATTACAGAAGCCCTATAAATTTCAGCGATACGCTGCTGGAGCAGGCAAAAAACGGCCTAAACAGGATCTATGAATGCCGGGACAACCTCACATTCCTTCTTTCCAATACAAGCAATGAGAATTTGAATGAAAGTATTATCGATACTATAAAGGGATACAGGCAAAAATTCAGAGATGCTATGGAAGATGACCTGAATACGGCGGATGCCCTTGCGGCAATATTTGAACTGGTCCGGGAAATAAACACATCTGTTACTGCTTCATCAGGAGCAGGGGAAAAAACCATAAACAAGACACTGGAGCTTTTAACCGAGTTAACGGGAGTTCTCGGAATCATGACAAAAAAACAGGATACCCGACTTGATGACCGGGTGGAAGCTTTTATTGAAGAACGCCGGAAGGCAAGAGCGGTAAAGGATTTTAAGCGTGCGGATGAAATTCGTGATATATTGAAGGAGATGGGTATTGAGCTTCAGGACACGCCTCAGGGTGTGAAGGTGGTGGCCCGATCCTGAATTTCTTATACGGAAGGGACACTAAAACTGTACAAGAATATAGAGTTTTAACGGTAAGAAAAAATTATATTATTAAAGTGAGGTTATACGTATGAAACTGCATATTACCCCCGAAGACCTTTTAAATCTCAGTGACAGTCAAAAACTGAATCTCAGGGATATGTGGATGCCTGAGGTGAATACTCTGGTTATGGCGAAAATCTGTAGGGATGTAATAAATGATGAATATGACACCATTGTTTTTGTTATTGGTGAGGTGATAGTTGATGAGGATCGGGGAAATCTGATCCTTAGAAAATACAAGCTTCTGGATGAATCTTTCTATGAAGACAACCGGAACTTTTTCGAAAATGAAAATGAACCGGAATGTGTAGAAAATGAAGAGGATTTTGAATTTGAATATGCCGAGCCCGAACAATATTTCAGCAAAGAAGACTGTTTGCCGCTTCCCGGCATAGGACAGCTTATAGAAATGCTTAATCGTGCAAAATACGGACAGGATGGATTTGACATTTACATTCCGCCCGTACGGAGGATGGTTGGGGATAAGGGTTACTCGGTAGTCAACAGGAACGAGCATGAATTTACTGAGGACGAGCTCTGTGATTCCCTATGGAAGGCACTGATCGAATATTTTTAAGCATTCCATTAAAATGGACAAAGTAAATAAACATAGCCGGAAAAGCTTTGATTAGATTTCGCTTCCGGCTATTATATAAATTGAAAAACATTTTTGTGTAATCTGCCAATATATGTTACCCGATTTCTTTTTCAATTTATTTTGCACACGTGCCTGTTTTGCCTATGCCAAAACAAATGGCACGTGCATCAGTTCATGTCTATATATGTTGAATTTCTAATTCAACATATATAGTATCTTTATGTTTGGATATTTAATCAATATATTACCTAAGCTTATACCTTTTCAATTTGCTGTCCAGTTCAACAACAAGCTGTCCAAGGCTTGAGGATGCTTCCTTCAATTCATCAAAAGCCTTCATCTGTGTTTCGGTAGTGGCGGACATTTCCTGGCTTGCAGCGGCCGTTTCCTGTGATACCGAGGAAATTTGCTCAATGGAACGGATAACCTCATCCTTGTCACTCTGCATTTTGTTTACGGATTCATTTACATTTCTGAACTTATCCACTATGGCATAAATAGCGTTTGCTATATCATCAAAAGCTTGTTTGGTTTTTTCAACAGACAGGGTCTGTTCTTTGGAAGCTTTTCTTAAATCATCCATCACAGCGACAGCCATCTGTGATTCTTCACCGATGCTTTCCACAAGGTTTGTTATTTCCAGGTTGGATTTTCTGCTCTGGTCAGCCAGCTTTCTTACTTCCTCCGCAACAACCGCAAAACCCAGTCCGGCTTCTCCGGCTCTTGCGGCCTCAATGGCTGCGTTCAATGCCAGAAGGTTGGTCTGTTCGGTAATATTTTCAATTGAATCGGTAAATAAAGTAATTTTCTTTACGGTTTCAACAAGCTTTTCAATAACTGAAAAGATCTTTTCCGATGCGCTTAAATTAATCTCGGATTTTTCCTTCAGGGAGTGTACGGCTTCCACACCGGCTGTGTTTACCTGAGTTATTTTATCGGTCTCCAGGATAATTTCATTTGAGCTGTCATAAACGGAATTAATCTGATCAGACAGTTTCTCAACTGACAGGACTCCGTTTTGAGCCTCTTCGGCCTGGCTGGTGGCACCTTTTGAAATATCATTCGTTGTATGCGAGATTAATTGAATTGCTTCTGTAGCGTTCTTTGATACAGTATTCACAGTATAGGAAGAGCCGTTGATTGCCAGAGCCAACTGGAAAAACCCGTCAATCAGCTTTTTGATATCGCTTAAAACATTATTTACCGTTGAAGCAACCGGGCCAAGAATACCATATTCTTTTGACGCAACAAGAATAGAAAAATCCCCTTCTTTAATTCTTTGCATTTCGTTGGAAAATTTGTCTGCAAGTTTGTTGATTGATTTTTCAAGAGCAAACCGTACCATTATTCCTTCAAGCAGAGCAAAAACAGTAAATAATAAGGCCACCAATATATCGCCTGTCTTTATACTGAGCAATATCCCTAATATAAGTCCTGCTATTGTTGCGCTGATGATAACAATCTGGTTTAAATTTCTTTTCTCTTTTCCCTCTTTCATAATAAATCCCCCGATCGAATACTTTTATTGATCCATAATATTATGTCGGCAAAGAATAGTTATTTAGTTACAGAAATTTCATACGAAAACCATAGTACATTTTGTTAAATTATATCATACCTCAGCAAAGCCGCAAGAATTCAGAACCCAGAATTCAGTATTCAGAATTTAAAACACTC
>CAZSVI010000190.1:0-4022 GCA_964610205.1 uncultured Oscillospiraceae bacterium | reverse complement strand
GTCGAGGCTCTGTATATAACATTGTCTTACCTGGGCGGGTTTGCTTCCGGGATAGCCGTCAGCTTTGTTTCAATAGCTTTCCCCGTGCTTATACCCCTGGGGCTTGGAGCCAATATGTGGCATGTAACTTTTGCGTTTTGTGCAGGTTTTGCCGGGGTCATGACCACGCCTCTTCACCTTTGTGCGGTTGCTACATCCGATTACTTCAAGGTGCCGCTTGGAAAGCTGCTTGCAAAATCAATACTTGCGGAATCAATCTTTATAGCAGTGATTATCTTCATGTTTCTTATTGTATAAATTGCTTTCAACCTAAAATCAAGGAACATGATAATGTAAGAATAAGATTTGATGTAAATCTAAAAAGCTCTGAAATCAAGTATTTCAGAGCTTTTTTAGTGCATGGTTTGCTAATCTGCTATCAAATTATACAATGCACACCACAGCCTACTCAAAACGCTAAAAGTGGCAGTTAAGAGGTGTGCATTTTTTCAGGGTGTGCAAAAGATCTTATTCCGTTCCCGCATTAAGTGCTTCACTCATGGGTATGAGTGCCACATTTTTCTTGCACAGCAATTTGGCGAACTCATAGGTGATTATCACGACAACAAAACCCAATAACATATACCAGACGTTCAACGCCACGAATCGTTCCTCTTTTTTTACCGTTGGCAATAAGTATCAGCTCATAATCCTCACCAACCCGTTTTAACTCTCTATTTATATCTTCCGCTAAGCTGCCGTACTTGCCTGATGTGAAGTCAATAGCAAACGAAACCAATAAAGGCTCGATACTATAAGTAACTGGCTTTTCTGGCATTATAATGAGTATTCCGGAAGACGAATGGGAACAGATGAATGAATAGTTTATTTCATACCAAACATTTCTTCCTTCAAATTAAGGTAATATAGGTAATCTTCGGGCTTTACATTGGGAGGACAACGGTGGTCGCAGAAAGGAATGTAGCCGCCGCGTTCCACCAGCGGGACCAGGGAATCCATATACGCTTTGATGGCTTCACGGCCATTGCCCAGTTGAATTTTATCAAAGCCTCCCATGATTCTTAATTCCCTGCCATATTCACTGAGAAGATCGGCCGGGTGCGCACAGCCGTTAACTTCAAATGGGAACAGACAGTTGATGCCGCCTTCCAGAAGAAAGGGAAGAATGTGACGGACATCCCCGTCACAGTCGGTGTACCAGATATCTATACCACGGGAACGGAGTTTTTTGCTGATTCGCTTGTATCTGGGCATTACAACTTCTTTAAAAAAATCAACCCGGACAATGGGACCGTTTTTGAAACAAATATCCTCCCAGCCGCTGGCGTAGTCAAAATCAAAATGCGGCAGCACCTGATCCAGAAAATCCTCAACCAGCACACAACAGGTTTCCACCATGTCTTCCACCATATCCGGGTAATCATAGCATGCATAGGCAAGGCCTTCAAAAGTCAGCATGTCACGGATTTTTCCAATCATTGAGCCGCAGGATACCCCCAAGGGGTAATCCCTGTCCGGAGTATGTTGTTGCTTGAGTTTTTGAATATCAATCCTGCGCGCAGGATCATCTCTTCTGAAACGTTCTTCCTTGCATCTTTTCCAATCTTCCGGTGTTACAATGGAAGACTTCAGGTAGTGGGGAATGGTATCATGGGCATCCTTCGGAACCTCTGCCAGAAGACCATCCTCGTTCATCATGATTTTTGTTTTAAAAGTTTCTTCAATGACCGATGAGTGAAAAGGTGGCGACAGCCAAACGTTTCCGCCGGCAACGTCAATTTTGTCAAAGTTGAAAAGACGATCGGCTTGCTGATTGTTTTGAATGCCATGTTCAACAAAGAGAGACCATGCGGTGAAATTTTCATTCCAGTAACCAAACTCCATATTAAAACACCGGTCTACAGGCATATAATGCATCTGGTTGTTGAATCTCTCCCGGTCTGTCATTGTTCCCTTCCATCTGGGCCGTATCGGTTTTATTTCCATACCTCTCATCCTTTCTCTAAATAGTGTTTGCTGCTCGCCCATGCAACCTGGGTGTGTTGCAATTGCAAGTCATTGCTTCCGTTGCTATAATAAAAATGCTATTGTAAAACCGCCAGGGGAATGTGTTTGTAGCCGGTATCACTATTCATCATAATAGTGCATAATTGCAGATGAATTCAGGGATATGATATGATTATACCAATTAATCTTAAGAAAATCATCAAAGAATATTGCCAAAATATATAATAATATTGCTGAATAGGGGGATGTGTATGAAAACGGATGAATGTTTATTGGAAGGCTCGTGGCATGACGAGAACACTCCCAGTATTGTGTCGAAATCCATGTTTTATTATATTCAATCTGTTGGGCACTACCTGGCTTCGAAGAATTATAAAACGAACCGGAGAGATTATAATTCTATGCTGTTGATTCATACGATGGGTGGCGAAGGGGTTTTACAATACAGAAACAAGACATATAAAATTAAAAAAAACCAGGTATTTATTATTGATTGTATTGAACAACAGTTTTACGGAACTGGAGAATCGGGATTTTGGGAATTTGATTATATCCACTTCAATGGAAGTGAGAGCAGAAGCTATGTAGCCCGTATTATGGATAATGGCGGTCCGGTTTTCAGGATAGAAAGAGATAGTATTATATCTGAATGCATCAAAAGAATACATGCCACGATAAATAAAAAAGATAAAAGGGTTGATATTATTGTATCCAAAACCATTATAGAAATATTGACGGAGCTTTTACTGAAAGGTTGCGGAACGGAAGAATTACAGGACAGTCGTATCCCTTTGTCGGTACAGAATGCGGTACGCATCATAGAAAACAGCTACAATCGTCCAATGAGCATGGATGAACTGTCAAAGGAAATATGTGTAAGTAAATACCACATGTCCCGCTTGTTCAAAAAGCATACGGGTTTCAGCCCGTATGAGTATTTGATAAAGCAGCGGCTCAATCAGGCGAAAATCCTATTAAAAACAACAGATTGCCCGGTTGGCGAAATAAGCCGGAAAGTCGGGTTCGAAAGTATTAGTCATTTTATCAAAATGTTCAGCCGGTATGAAAAAACGACTCCGTTAAAGTTCAGAGGATTTTGGAGATAAGGTCTATATTCCAAGCCTGTTCCATGCTTATCAAATCCGGACACAGCATACATTATGTTTTCAATGGTGGCAAAACCCAGAGCGGAATAGGCGTAATAGATAATCCCATCCATTTTTCCATCGAATGCCTGGTGGTTATAGGTAATCTTCATAACCACCAGGCGTTTATGCTTGCCCTATTAATGTCTATGAATAAGCCGTAACCAGTTTAAATATTGCTGGATATACCAACGGGAAATTGTAATTATCTGCCTGATGAGACATTGTATTCTATTACCCAAACATAAAAAAATGATAAATGCAGGTTTTTTGTAGTTGACAGTATGCATAAGAAATAACAGAATAAATATATGTTAGGAACCTGATAAGAAGGGAGATGTAACTAATGATAAGGGACTTATATGATGATTATGCAGTAATACAAACAGGTTACTGGAGGCTGGAGGTTGATACGGCACGTCCAAGAATAACCAGTATGAAGAACGATTTAAAAGGGCTGGGACATTATGGACAGGAAATACTGGAACCGGGCTATGGAGGAGAAAGCATATGTGAAACCGCTCAAGGATGCTTCAGGTCAAGACACAGCATGAAACATGAGGTTGAGCGGTATGAATATGAGAAGTTATATATAAAAGGAATTAATCTCGGAGATTTTGCCCATTATGACTGGTGCCTGGGTTTGACGGGAAAGCACGGAAATATATTAAGAATTGAAGTATCCTGTGAAATAAAAAAAACAACGGAAGCATTGATTAATATACCTTTTGGATTTCAATGCTATCGTGAATTCGCGTTATGGTCAAAGCCCTCCCTGAGGATTGGTCACAATCCGGCAGATGGTTTTAAAACATCGTATTCCAGCAGGGAAGAAGTAAGAAAGAGAAGGGTTATAGGATATCATGACGC
>CAZSVI010000189.1:0-4081 GCA_964610205.1 uncultured Oscillospiraceae bacterium | reverse complement strand
AATCGGCAGCTGCAGTATATCACCTGTCTTGCAGATAATACCGCCATTAGCAGCCAGATGCTTCGGAAGAATAATTTCGGACGTGTTTTCCGGAAACCGGCCTTCGGTCAGAACGATTGGCATGGTTTTAAAAAAGGTCTCGTCAGCACCTGCGACAAAAAGATAGGGTTTATCCTCATTTATACTGCCGTCAAGATATGAATAGCCGATATTCTGAAGGTATGCAACCTGAGATACTCTGCTTTTATCGTTCTTCAGTTCATCAATCTTTTGCGGCGTAACAGAACACAAAGCGCCATGCCAATCTCCGGAATCATGAACCGCCACCTCAAGCATATACCTCTGAAGACTGGAGATAAGGGTGGTTACTGCTGTTATCATGGATGCGGACAGTATAATTCCGATAATTGTGACCAGAGTGCGCGTTTTATTTCTTAACAGTGTTTTAAGGGTAACCTTTCGAAAAATATTCATCGGCGCATCACCTCGTCACGGGTAATGCCGCCATCCTCTATGGCAATAATGCGTCCGGCCTGGAGAGCAATATTCTCATCATGGGTTATAATAATAAGGGTCTGGTTGTATTTTTGATTGGAGAGCTTCAAAAGGCCGACAATTTCCTGACTGTTTTTTGAGTCAAGGTTTCCTGTAGGCTCGTCCGCAAGAACGACAGCCGGAGCGTTCATAAGCGCGCGGCCAATGGAGACGCGCTGCTGCTGTCCTCCGGATAGCTGGTTTGGAAGATGATTCTCCCAACCCTTCATTTTTAAAGTTTCAAGCAGTTCCTCCAGCCGTTCGGGGTTCACCTTACGTCCGTCCATCAGAACAGGAAGGGTAATGTTCTCGGTAACGGTCAGAACGGGTATGAGATTATAGAACTGATAGATGAGACCGACCTGCCTCCTTCGGAAAATAGCAAGCCGTTCGTCGTTCTGTGCGTAAACATCACATCCGTCCATAAAAACCTTTCCGGACGTGGGCTTGTCAACCCCGCCCAGAATGTGCAGCAGTGTTGATTTTCCTGAACCGGAAGGTCCTATTATTGCTATGAATTCCCCTTTGCTAATCGAAAAGCTTACATCATCAAGTGCTTTAACTGAATTATTGCCTGCACCATATATCTTGGTCAGATTTTCAACTCTGATTATTTCCATGATCATCCTCCTATTTTGTCCTTTTTACATTATAGTCTGTCAGGATGACATCATGGTGACTTTATTATTACAAAATTGTCACCTTACATCTCTTAAAAACGAAAACACTTGATATCTACCGGGAGGATATCCCTATCATTTAAACTGTGCTTTTATAAAACCGGATGGTAAACACAGCTCCTCTTTCTTTTCCATTTTCGACTTTTATTGTTCCATTCTGTTCGGTTATAATCATACGGGCCAGAGCCAATCCAATTCCAATGCTTTTGTCTTTTGCGTTTTTACCACGGTAATAACGCTCAAATAAATGCGGCAGGTCATTTTTATCTATGCCAAACCCGTTATCCTTTATAATTAATTCCGTGAATACCGCGTTCTCAGACACGTTAATTTGTATTTTCCCTCCTGCGGGTGCATGTTCCATACAATTTTTCAGGATATTGAGAACGGCTTCAACAGACCATTCCGGATCACCCCGGAAAGCCTCACTCCCACCCATATTTATTTGTATTTGCTGATCCATTAGTTCCATTGTAATAGCAATTGGTTCTATTGCTTTTTTTAGAAGATTGGCAACCGGAACATTTTCCTTTTTAAACTGTACGGTTCCGGCATCCAACCTGGATATTTTCAACAGAGTTGCTATAAGCCATTCAATCCGCGAAAGCAGCTTCAGCATTTCCTGTACAAGACTGGTTCGCCTCTCCTCGGGAAGCTCTTCGTCCTGAAACAAAGAGGCTATCAAATTCATTGAGGTAAGGGGGGTTCTGATTTGATGGGAAATATCGGCCAGCGAATCGGCAAGATACTGCTTGTCTTTCTTTAGTATATCCGCATGTTCCCGCAACCGTACCGTCATCTTGTATACCTCGCTTCCAAGGATGGCCAGTTCACCTTCAACATATTCATCGAGTTTAAGAACTGTGCTGCCATGCAGGATCCTGTCTATTTCCCGGCTTAATCCGGATATTCTTTTGTACCGCAGCCGGGTATATATAAAATGAACACCGGTATATCCAAGGCACAGGCACATAGTCCAAAAACCGCATTCCTTGCCGATAAAAAATCCGATACCGATAGCTGCAGCAGCTATTATCATATATAGCAATAAACTCTTTCTAATTTCGGGATTCCTGAAAAAGTCCATTTCAATCCCCTACCTTATAACCAAGTCCACGAACGGTTTTTATAATCACCGGATTCTGGGGATCTCTTTCAATCTTGTCCCTGAGGCGCTTTATATACACTGTAAGGGTATTATCGTTCACCAAATCTCCGGCAATGTCCCATATTTCATTTAAAAGTTTATTTCTTGACATGACAATACCTAAATTGTTGAAAAACACAAGCAGCAGACGGTATTCCAATGCAGACAGGAAAATTTCACGGCCGTTTTTAGTCACCATACCCTTAACCGCATTTACACATACGTCGTCAAATTCAATAACAGACTGCGTTTTTCCGGTGCGGCGTAATACGCTTCGTATGCGTGATACCAGTTCTCTCGGCCTGAATGGTTTGCTGATATAGTCATCCGCACCCATATCCAGTCCTGTTACAACACTGTACTCATCTCCCGAGGCTGTAAGAAAAATAACCGGAATGTCACTGTCTGCCTTCACGGCGGTACAAACAACAAACCCATTACCTTCGGAAAGGGAAATATCCAGCAGCAGCAAATCGTATGCATTATTACAAAGCTTTTCTATCGCAGCCGTCTGCCCTCCGGCAGAATCCACAACAAAACCCTCTCTCTGAAGAAACTCCGTTAGATTTTCAACTATACTCCAGTCATCTTCAACAAGCAATATCCTTGTCATGTTATTGTCTCCGTTCAGGTATATAGATAACCATTCACCCGGTTTATATTATCATACTGTTATCAACCGAGCAAGTAACAGAGGGAACCGTCCTCCTGCTTCCCTTTACCCCTTGATAAAGTTGCCTGAGTATTATATACTTGACCTTGAAGATATTTGATAAGAGGTGTCGAATGATTGACAGAGCGGAAAAAGATCAGTTTAAAATAATAGTATCGGGGGATTCCATTTCAAAGGGAGTCATTTATGATGAAATTAAAATGAAATACACTATTTTAGAAGAAAATTATGTTGATTTGCTTCGCAATAAGCTTGACGGCATTATATATAATACTTCCCGCTTCGGAAGCACAATCATAAAGGGGATTCAAAAGCTGAAAACCAATATTTTTAAAGATAAACCGGACGTTGTACTGATTGAATACGGCGGGAACGATTGTGACTTCAACTGGGATGAAATTGCTAAGAATCCGGAAGCGGATCATATTCCAAAAACTGATTTTGAAACCTTTGAAAACACCCTATTGGAAACTATAAATCTTGTAAAGGAAAACAGGGGGATTCCTGTACTTATGAATCTTCCGCCCTTAAATGCTGATAAGTATCTTGACTGGATCAGCAAAAACAGTCCCGCTGCCAAAACGAATATCCTTAAATGGCTTGGCAGCGTTACCAAAATCTATTGGTGGCAGGAACGGTACAATTCCGTTATTGTTAAAATCGCCGAAGAAACAAAAACCTTATGGATAGATATTCGAGGTGCTTTTTTACATTATCCGGATTTTACGAAGCTTTTATGTATTGACGGCATCCATCCAAATAAGGACGGGCATATTGTTATTGCCGATAAAATAACAGATTTCATAAAAAAACGGTATGACCAGCTTTTAACCGTCAACGGCTTATGCAAAGAGGGTTTAATCTTTTAATTCATAAATTAATTTATTCAGCAGTATTATTTTTGTAACAAATATTTATACAGAAGGAAGGTTCACTTAAATGACTTTAATGTGGAAAGAAATTTGTGAGCAGCCCGAAGTTCTCCGGAAATGTCTTACAAATAACAGCGGAACAATAAAAGAGATAATTTCCAAATTGCAACAGAAA
>CAZSVI010000188.1:2180-4254 GCA_964610205.1 uncultured Oscillospiraceae bacterium | reverse complement strand
GTTATTGCAATCGGGCCGTTGATTATGATGAAGGTTGTATCCAATTTGACAAAACAATCTGGAATTAAAACTGTTGTCAGCATGAATCCGGTTATGATAGATGGCACCGGAATGTGCGGCGGATGCCGTGTTACTGTTGGAGGGAAAACAAAGTTTGCCTGTGTGGATGGTCCGGACTTCGACGGGCATCAGGTTGATTTTGATGAGGCGATGAGACGGCAGACAATGTATAAATCTGAAGAGAAACAAAGTTTAGAGGAACATGAGTGCAGGAGAGGGGGGTTCAAGAATGCCTAATATGTCATTAAACAAGGTAAAAATGCCGGAACAGATCCCGGAGGTCAGAAACAGGAACTTTCAGGAGGTCGCTACAGGATACACGCCGGAAATGGCCATGGAAGAAGCAAGTAGGTGTCTCTCCTGCAAAACAAAACCATGTGTTGCCGGGTGTCCCGTTAACGTGCAGATCCCTGAATTCATAAGTTTGATAGCTGAAGGTAAATTTGAAGAAGCATATTTTAAAATAAAAGAAACCAACGATCTTCCCGCAATTTGCGGCAGAGTATGCCCACAGGAATCACAATGTGAGCAACTATGCGTCAGGGGGAAAAAGGGAGAACCTGTTGCCATCGGGCGTCTGGAAAGGTTTGCGGCTGATTGGTTTATGTCCACCAGAAAGCCGGTAGTTAAAAAGATTCAGGGAAATGGTAAGAAAGTTGCTATAATAGGCTCCGGCCCGGCAGGTTTAACCTGTTCGGGTGATCTGGCTAAAATGGGATATAGCGTAACAATATTTGAAGCATTTCATATTCCGGGTGGTGTTCTTATGTACGGTATTCCGGAATTCAGGCTGCCGAAGGACCTTGTGCAGACTGAAATAGAAACCGTTAAGCAGCTGGGTGTTGACATAAAAACAAACAGGGTTATAGGAAAATCCATTACTATAGATGAATTGAATGATGAAGGTTACGAGGCTGTATTTATAGGAAGCGGAGCAGGGCTTCCAAGTTTTATGGGGATTCCCGGAGAGAATCTGAATGGAGTTTATTCGGCAAATGAATTCCTTACCCGCATAAATCTAATGAAGGCATATTTATATCCTGATGTTGATACTCCTGTGAAAACAGGTAAAAATGTTGCTGTTGTCGGCGGCGGTAATGTGGCCATGGATGCCGCAAGAAGTGCGAAAAGGCTTGGCGCCGATAACGTATATATTATTTACAGAAGATCGGAAACCGAAATGCCGGCCAGGCTGGAAGAGGTTCACCACGCGAAGGAAGAGGGTATTATTTTTAAACTTCTGACAAATCCTACAAAGATTCTGGATACCGGGGATGGCTGGGTGAAAGGAATAGAATGCGTGAAAATGGAGCTGGGTGAACCGGATATGTCAGGCAGGAGAAGGCCGGTTCCAATGAAGGGTTCGGAGCATGTTGTTGATGTCCAGACAGTTGTCATTGCAATAGGACAAAGCCCTAATCCGCTTATTAAAGCTACGACACCGGGGTTGGAAACCCAGACATGGGGAGGGATTATTGCTGATGAACAAACCGGTGCAACCAGCAAAGAAGGCGTATACGCAGGGGGAGATGCTGTAACTGGTGCCGCTACCGTTATCCTGGCCATGGGAGCCGGGAAAAAGGCCGCTGCCGCAATTGATCAATATCTTAAAAATAATACCTGAATCTGTCATATTGACTTACCTTGAATTACAGGTTACTTTTTCGAACAGAATAGAATTATAAGGTTAAACGGTGTATGTAATTGAACATAAATTACTTCCGTTGTTATAAAAAGGAAAATGCTCTCATAGAATTACAGTTGAATTGGAGGGAAATACATGAAAGTTCTGATAATAAACGGAGCTAATATGAACCTGTTAGGGAAAAGGGAACCTGATGTATATGGGAAGGATACTCTTGAAGATTTGGAGAAGACAGTAAGAAAAGAGGCCGATAAGCGGGGAACGGAAGTGGAGTTTTTCCAATCAAACCATGAAGGAGAAATTATTGACGCCATCCATCGGGCAATGGAAGAGAAGGTTGAAGCTATCATAATAAATCCTGGTGCTTTT
>CAZSVI010000188.1:0-2170 GCA_964610205.1 uncultured Oscillospiraceae bacterium | reverse complement strand
TTACCCACTACAGCTATGCAATCCGGGACGCTATAAAGGGGACAGGGATAGAAACCATTGAGGTTCACATGTCCAATGTACACAGCAGGGAGGAGTTCCGTACAAAATCAGTGATCGCTCCGGTATGCAAAGGCCAAATAAGCGGATTTGGGTTTGAAAGCTATCTGGCAGCATTATATTTATTAACAAAATGCGGTTTGTAGAAGGTTGATAAACAGCAGGGAGACAGTTATGCAGTACAGGATCAATAATTTGAAAAAGATAATGGAACAGGATAATCTGGATGGTATTCTTATAAGCAGCAGGCCAAACACGTTTTATTTTACAGGGTTTACCGGGACGGTTTCCATGTGCCTTTTCACATATGAAAAGGCGTATCTTATTGCAGACTTCAGATATTTTATTCAGGCAAAAGGACAGGTTTTTTCAGATATAGAGGTTATACAGTATGAAAAGGACTTTCAGGATACTCTTAAAAGGCTTTTAATGCAGCACAATGTTAAAAACCTTGGCCTTGAAGGGAAAGATATCACCTATGCCATGCACAAATCTTTCAATGACAGTTTTACCGGAGTAAAAAACTTCAGTGATATTCAGGAGAAAATTAACCGGTTAAGAATGATCAAAGACAATGATGAGCTTAATAAGATTAAAAAAGCGGTGGAAATAGCAGAAAAGGCTTTTGTTGATGTACTGCCCTTTATTAAACCCGGTGTAATAGAATATGAAATAGCTTTGGAACTGGAATACAAAATGAAAAAACTTGGGGCAAAAGGCGCTTCTTTCGATATAATTGTGGCATCCGGGCCGCGTTCGGCATTACCGCACGGTGTTGCAGACATAAGAGAATTTCAATACGGAGATGCGGTTGTTATGGATTTTGGCGCAGTCTATAACGGATATTGTTCCGATATGACACGGACATTCTTTATCGGAACACCAGCTAAGGAACTTAAGGAAATTTATGACATTGTTCTGAAAGCTCAAATGGAAGCAGTCATAAAAGCATCAACAAAAATTACAGGAAAAGATCTCGATGGGATATCGCGGAATATTATATCCGATGCAGGTTATGATAAATATTTCGGTCACGGTCTGGGACATGGTGTCGGTGTTGAAATTCACGAAATGCCCGTAATATCTCCCAAAGGCAAGGAGCAATTGAAAGCGGGTATGGTTTTTACCGTAGAGCCGGGAATTTATGTTGAGGGGCTTGGCGGAGTACGAATTGAAGATATGGTTTGCCTCGCGGAATCAGGCGCCGAAATCCTTACAAAATCATCAAAGGAGTTGATTATACTTTAAAGATTGAAATGATCTGTGGTTAATGACGGTTTTCAAATTTTTTCCCCTTGCCAACAGCCGTTTTTTAATTTAATATAGATCAGTGGGCAGATAAAAGCAAGAAAAAATTAGCAGCTTATATAGTTAACAAAATTTGAGGGGATGAAATATTATGATTAGCGCTGGGGATTTTAAAAATGGTGTTACCTTCGAAATGGATGAGCAGGTTTTCCAGATAATTGAATTCCAGCATGTAAAACCTGGAAAGGGCGCGGCATTCGTGCGTACAAAAATACGGAACGTAATCACAGGAGCAACAGTGGAACGTTCTTTTAATCCTGCTGACAAATTCCCACGTGCTCAAATCAGCAAAAGAGACATGCAGTATCTGTATAATGATGGGGATTTATATTTCTTTATGGATGAAGAAACTTATGAGCAAATCCCTTTAAATGCGGATAGTATTGGGGATGCACTGAAATTTGTAAAAGAAAACATGACATGTAAGGTATTGTTTTTTAAAGAGCAGGTTATTGGAATTGAACCTCCAATTTTTGTAGAACTGGAGATAATTGAAACCGAACCCGGGTTTAAGGGAGATACCGCAACGGGTGCCAATAAGCCGGCCATATTGGAGACAGGTGCACAGATTAAGGTGCCTCTTTTTGTAAACCAGGGAGCTAAGGTCCGTGTCGATACAAGGACTGGAGAATATATGGAAAGAGTGTAGACATTTCCGGGCTTGGCCTGTTTTTTACCCGGTTATTATTGTAACAGAGACCCGGATCAAGTTTTTGAAAATATAGAGTCAATTTATTGCAGAGGGCTTCTGTAAACATAGCAAAGCTGATAAAATTCGCTTTTATAATATTGCCCGGGGTTCTGT
>CAZSVI010000187.1:0-4279 GCA_964610205.1 uncultured Oscillospiraceae bacterium | reverse complement strand
CTCTAACCGAATATCAAACATGTGTTCGTGATTTTACCGATAAATAATAATTTATCAATTTTATTTTTTGTTCTTGGCCATGGTTATGCGCTACATAGGTATTCGCCTTATGATTGATGTGGGATTCTTATGTTTTCCGGTCATATTCCCCTTTATCTTCCAAGATATTATAAAATCTGCAGGTGCTTGCCTATTGTTAATGATACTTTTTTAAGCAATCCAGCAATCGTAGATCTGCACATATTTGATTTATATTTAAGTAACGCGCTCTGACAGCCGGAAATTTCTTTGAAGGCTTTTCTTCCTGCATTGCTTACCACCGTCGGAATCAGTTACGGTTTTGTGCCAGTGTGGACAGGTGTTGTGCTCGAGCTCAATTAGGACCATTTGTGATATTGAAAAGAGTTGCCACCCACCGGAGTACAACAGTAATGCATCGACCCGTTAAATCACCCAAACCACCCGCTACTTTTACTTGCTACCTTTGAATAGCTACTTTAGGTTATTGTTCATACTCATAGAAATAGCGGTACGTTACTTTCCCCATATACTGGTAAAATGGGTCAACCGTAATCCTGAATTCCAATTTTTCATTAAACCCGAAACCCGTGCCATATTCAGGTACTTTATATTCAGCCTTGCCCTCAAATGTTTCTACATCTGCTGGCGCATTTACACTTCCAAAACTAATGGATCCCAAATTCTCCCGGGTGCTTAGTGCATATACTGTAAGAGATAAGCGTGCACCATAATAATCACCATTTATACCCAGTTTATAATTCAGTTCAAGTGTGTCATGGGGTCTGAGAAAATCCGGCATCTCGTCCCAGGCCGCATTCATCGTATAATTAAAGGCTTCTGCCGGACGGTTTGGAGGATCATATGCCACCTCCGCGGTATAGGAAGTATCCCCCGAGCTGGAGCTGCCGCTGTAATGAGGATAATTGCTGTTCCCCATACTGTTTGGCTGCTCATCTTTCGTATAATTCACCAGCTTCCATGATCCGCTGGGCCTTACAACATTTACTGCGGTTATTGCTGTTTTTAGTGGATCGCTTTTTAAAGTTGCTACGATATGGTATACTCCTGGTGTCTCCGGCGCAGTATAGGTTTGATAATTTTTGAAAGTTCCCCCGATCTCACCCTCACGTACGCTCCATACAACATCCGTTGTTGGCTTGCCGTCTATCATCGCCGTATATTTTTGAGTTTTTTTCATTAATACCGTTGCTTCCAAAGGTTCAATGGATAATGCTGCCCCTTCAACAATATCTATTACGGCATTGTTTGATGAAACCATTTCGCCATGATCATTAAAGATCTTCACTCCTATATTGTATCTTCCTGTTTCCTTATAATTCAACTGGATTTTGTCCGTTGACGAATTACCTTCTCCCCCCGGAGTTTCCCACGTAATTTTATACAATGCAAGCTTTGTTTTCTCCTCTACCGGCCTGATTCCAATTTCAACGGTATCACCTGCCCTTGCTTCAAGGTTGTTCCCAGGAACAAAGGATATATCAAACTTCTCCTCCAGTTTTATTTTTGTCCTTCCCACCGATTCTATTTCTGTCATTGCACTGTCTTTGTATGCTGAAACTTTAACTTCATATTCTCCATTCTTCTCATACCGGTGCATGGTATCAATGATTGCCCGGCCCGTTTGTGAATTTCCGTCACCAAATTCCCATACATAATACAGCAATTCGCGGCCTGTAGACAGAAAGTAAATTTCATCCAAGCGGCTTGGGTTTTCCGGTTCATAGCTGATTTCCAGGACACTCTCTACGCCATCAATATATACTGTATTGCTCTCAAAAAACCTTCCCCCTGCTTCTACCTCAATATAAAGCATATCGCCTTCCAGGACTTCAAAGAATGCTTCTTCCTTTGTAAGCTTTATTTTAGCAGATTTTTTCATGTACAGTTTCAGTGGGCCGTCCACCATTTTCTTTTTGTTTTTATAATCCTGAACCTGACTGATTTTCCCCTCAACAAAACTCACCCGGATTTGCCTTAAGGATCTATCTTCCCCGACTATTATCACTGTACCGGGGCCTGAATATTGAATCTGCATATTCGCTTTTTTCCACTCACTATCCTTGTCAATGTCATGTTTCATCATTGCTGTGACGGGATAAATGGCTTTTTCATTATTTTTGGCATCTCTTTCAATCTCTGCCGTACCAATCTCAACTTCCAGTTCCATGGTTGGAATGAACCTGTCTATTAAATCACTACAGGCAGCGATTGCAACAGGAATCAACACTTCCCCTTGCTTTAAAGCCATCGTTGGGGAGATATTAAAGTTAAACCCTGTTACATATTCCTCAACTCTATTTTTCAGTATCAAACCTTCACTATTCAACCTATCCAGCATATCCACCCGAGCCAACGGCACTTCCACACCATTAAACGTACCGAAATAAACAGTGGAACCAGTGATCATCCTGTTGCTCCCAAAGTAAGAGTTTTTGGGAATTAAATTTGATAATTGGGGGTTTGGATATGTACCCTCACCATTCTTTGGCAGTATCCCTTTTGCTTTATCATATATTGTATCTGCTGAAAAGAAATTTTTATTTGTATATTTTGCCGTCTCTTCGAACAACTGCTCCACCGAATATTTTTCACTTGCTGAAGCACTGATAAAATACTTTCCAATTTCAGGATCAACTATTAAATGCGCAAAATCCTGTACATAATGTTGGTTTATGGTTTGTTCCAACGGTTCCAGTTTTGGATGTGAATCGTTTCTTACATGGGCAGGCTGAGTCATATCTGCCAACATATGCATTGTCTCTCCCAATGCGCGAAAAGCTGCGGCAAGATATAATTTCCGTTCTTCTTCCAGACTTGAAGCTTTGACATAGCGGCTCCGGGAACTCCCTCCCGGAAGAAAACCTACCGGCGTCTGTGATTCCCGGATTGTCATGGATTTATAATAATACTCCATTGCTTTTTGAAAGCTATATGGATTATCTTCATGATTGAGGCCCCATACCTTTGCATCAATTTCCGGTACTTTCTGATTGGCGATATAGTTCCATGTGCCATGCATTGACACCTGATCGGTAAGCCATGTTTTTCCCGACAATGCAAGTGGATCATAAAAATGCCTGACTGAGGCATACAAATTTGGTTCATCCGCCGAGTATCCTCCGTGTATAATCCAACCCTCAAAGGTTTTATTGACAATACTTGTTTTGTAGTTTTTATCCAGCAACGAAGAGCTGCTGACCTCGAGTCCTATATATGTATTCTCCTTCACAAGGGGTGCTTTTAAATATTTTTTCGTATTACCAAAAGTATGATTAAATTTTTTTATTGCTTCCAGATTAATCCGGATGTGTGTATTCTGTTCCCATGCATTGGAAACTGTGGATACCATGAAGAGTAGTATTATAGAAAACATGAATGTTATAAGCTTTTTCATATCAAACCACCTCTTTTTTGATTTCGTTTCCCTATATAAACGCTCTTTATAAATCTAATATATACCATTTTCCATCTTCCTTAATAAAAACGATAGAAAACTCCATATCATTCCAATATGCCTTGTACTCGGCAATTCTTGTAAAGGAATCGGTCTTTGGATTCACTGGAGGTGATAAATAAACCATCTCCATATTTGAAAATATGTCATAAAAAACACTTAGTTCTTTTTTATTTTCAGTAAATATTCTTTTATATTCGTTTTTCTCTGCTTTATTAAAAAATCCTGTAATTTGATTTACATTTTTAGATTTGAATGCGTTTTGCAAAGAATTGATACGCTTATTAATTTGTGCTTTTTCCTGCTCCGTATCACTGTAGTCCTGCCAGTTTCTTTCAGCGGCATGAATATCGTCTCCGAAGAGTATTTTGTTTTCCGGAGAATTATTGTCTGTCAGTACGATCCCGTCAACAGATACTGTTTTGCTTGCTTTGGCACCCATTGAACCTATGAAATGAAAAACACCATACCCGATAAGCACAAGGATCAGTAGTCCTCCAATGAATAACCATGGTTTTTTTAAGCTTTTCTTTACTTTGTATATGTTGTCACATTCGTTTTTTACGACTTTTCTCGAATTACCTGCCATTTTTATCCTCCCATAAAATAAAAGAAACCTTATTACAATAGTAACATGTTATTGTTGCTAATTTCAACCCTTATGTAAACTCTATCTTTCCATAATTTAGTAACAGCAAAGATAATTTTCAAAACCGTTAAGTAATAAACATACTCTGTATATGTAATTCCTCTAAAAAAGTTTGTTTTTTTGCAAACTTTTTC
>CAZSVI010000186.1:0-4285 GCA_964610205.1 uncultured Oscillospiraceae bacterium | reverse complement strand
AGAGATAACTTCTTCAGTATCAATTCATCCCAATTACTTTTTTCATTTTATATATCGTATTTGACGTCAACGGCAAAAAAATGTTCCGGCTATTTTATATAGGGAATGCACTTTTCAAGAAACCTCTTTATATTGTTTTTCTCATTTTCCAATATCTCCGCGCTGAACCCGCCACGTCCCAGCCTGTCACACATTGCCAGTAGAGCGATTTCATACGGGGGAACCTCCCTTACCATTTTTTTAATATTTGCATATGGCAGGTCTTTAATTACCATAAGAACCTGCATATGCCACCGAACCATTTTTGATACTTTTATAATAAAGCTTTCCTCCAGAGCGAATTCATGCAGGAAATCCCATGACAATTTTTCTCCAGCCAGGTCGTGATCATACGCCGTTATTTTTCCTCTGCGAACTCTTGTTGTTGAGGGTTTTCCGATGTCATGCAGCAAAGCCGCCCACATAAAAACTTCCGGTTCGTCACTCTGATCCCGTAAAAGGGCTGCATTGTCAATCACCTGCATTGTGTGAATCCATACATTGCCCTCAGGATGATGAACAGGGCTTTGCTTCGTATCCTTCAATTTCCCAAGAAGAGTGAGTGGATACCTCTCTTTAAAAATGCCTTCCTCTTCTTTTTTTAAAAAATAGGCAGAAGGTTTTTCATCTTCAATAAGATGGCGGCTAAATTCTTCATAATACTCTTTATTCGCAGCCATAAAATTCTCCAATTAATAACGGGTTGTATTCAATCCACGGATTGTGCTTCAGCGTCCTCAGCCGTTCCATTCTTAATATACCGGTTAATAAATTCGCTATAATCATCAAGTTCCTTAAGGGCTTTTTCCGACAAGGTATAAACACCCCGTTTGGTTCTTTCAAACCATCCGTAATGATTGTTGTTCAGGATACGGCTTATTTTTGCCGGGAGACTTCCCACTTCCTTTATCTTTTTGACCGAACAGGGACCGTTTTCCTTTAAAACAACCCCAATCCTGATAGCCAATTCTCGATATGCCGTAACAAGTTTTTTACCGGAACTTCCGCCTGTATTATAATCCCCGTGCCGTTCATGAATCTCATAAACCACCGCTTTTCTTCTTCTTTTTGCGTAAGAAATGCTTCTCGAACGGTCAAATGGAACAGGCAGAATCGCCTCCTCAACCAGAAAGTTGCTTTTTGACGGAACAACCAAAAGCAACCCAAGCTCCAACCGCCTTAGCAGATGGCAAATATTTTTCCACCGCTTTGTAAAAAGAAGCCTTCCTTTTTTTGGAACAGCTATATATACAAGATCCGCTATTTTTTGCCTCTGCACAGCCTGGAGAATTACATCCAGATTCAAGCTTGTTTTCATCTCCACAATAGCCAGAATACCGTCTCTCAGCGCTGTTACATCACAATGCATGACTTCACTGTTCACTGTAAAGCCAAGACTTTCAAGATAATTACGAACCGGTATGTACAGGTCTGTTTCCTTTAGTTTTTCAGTTTTAGTCATTCTAACCACTGCCTTTTCCTTTGTTATTTCCTTTCTATTTGGAAATCTTCATTAATTCAAGAACAGCATCACCCAAAACCGAATCATATAGTCTTGCAGGAAGAATTTTTTCAAATCCTCTTACACGGAAAGCATAAGAGCCGTCACTGTGGTGTATAGTGGAATTTAATACAACACCCTCCCTCCGGAAGGTAACCGATACACTTTTCTTCCCCCTGGAGTACTCCTTCCAGTCGTAAAACCCCAGACTTTTCATTAAATCCTCACTGGCGAGTTCTTTACCGTCAACGGATAATAGTAACCCTTTACGGATAATCATTCCGAGTTTTGACGAAGAAAACGGCGTCCGCAGCGTCAGAGGATAGTCTGATGCCCTGCCCCGCTTTAGCCTGTTCAGTGAAAAGGGAATTACATCAATATTCCCGCTTCTGTCCATAAAAACACTTACATTACCTCCTGAGACCTCATGAAGCCCATCTTCTCTCTCATCAGTATCCCTCTTCCGAGCTCCGGCTATTATAATCACTGCATAGATAAGCAGAATCAAACCCAACAATACCCAGATCATGTGAGGGCTACCTTCACTGCCACGAGAACAAAAATATTTTTTTCACCCTTTCCTGTTTCGGGCAGCTTTTCTATAGTAATGTTACCAAAACCAATATCAAGTAACCACTGCTCCAACGCAATGGGATTCAACCCCATATGGCAGTCATTCATACTTTTTTGAAAAGTATCATCCATATGGGGCAGAAGATCAGCTATAAACAAAACTCCTTCCACTTTTAACACACGATAAAACTCCTGCATTAAATTCTTGGGTATATGCATATGGTGCAGAATCATGGAGGCACATACAAGGTCCACTCTTCCATCCCGAAGAGGAATCTCACTTTCTTCACATTCCACCGTCAGAATATTGGATATACTTTGCAGTTTTGCTTTTCTGTCCAGTTCATCAAGCATTGAACAGGACATATCCATTGCAATAACCTTCCCTACATATGGGGCAATTCCCCTTGAAATGAAACCATTTCCGGAGCCGTAATCCAAAACCGTCATATCTTTATTCAAAATGTCAAAATCAACAAGCTTATTAATTATAGAATAATCATAATACTGGCTGCTGATTTCTTCCCATCTTCCGGTATTTTGTTCAAAACACCGGTTAGTTTCCTGTTCACTTGAAGAATATGTTCTGGAATTTCCTTTGGCAAGCCAATCAACCAATGCTTCACGTGAAAAACGCCATTCCCTTCCAATTTTTCTGGCAGGGACATTTTCTTCCCTTAAAAGCTTTATAAACGTTTTGATACTCACACCGAAAAGCCCAGCTGCTTCATCCATGGAAAGAATCTCCTTTTCCAATGCCATTTCATCCCTACTTCCCTTGGTTTCTTCCGTTACCGGCTATTATATCAAGAATATTTTGTCTGTGCTTAAAAATTATATCATTTGATTTCAAAGACATCAAGAATTTGTACAGTTAAATTCAACTATTGTTTATTCAACTTCAATTTACTGTAAATGCTTGCGGAATTGCTTCCACTGTTATATTATAATCTATGGCAATGACAAGCGTTTTGCACGAATTGCATTCCAAAACGCGTATGCTCCTGTCTTATGCGTTTTGTGCGCAACCGCCGCGAGCCGTTTGATAAAAATTAAAGCCTTTCGCGCATAAAATAAAGCGGAATATATTTAGGAATATACCAACTGGTACAATTACGGAGAGAGGAAATATGAAACTTAAGGAAGTAATCCAAATAGCGCTGGAGGCCGGTGAAATCCTTTTGCGCAGCGGCGCCGAAACTTATCGCGTGGAAGAGAGTATAACGAAAATATGTACCGGCTATGGGCATTCATGTGAAACCTTTGTTCTTCCAACAGGTATTTTTCTCACTGTTCATTCTCCCCGTGAGGAATCCCAGACTTTTATACGGAGAATTCGCATACGATCAATAAATAATATGGACAGAATTGATCGCATTAATTCTTTCTCCCGCGATATTACGGAACATCCGTTATCTTATGGCGAAGCATTGCAGGAGCTGGAAAGGATAAAATCTTCCGATATCTACCCTGCATTGGCAAAAGTACTGTCTGCTTCCTTAATGGCATTTGCCTTCACTATCCTGTTTGGTGGTGGAATCATAGACGCGCTTATTGCAGCCGGAATTGGTCTGGTTGTTTACCTTATGAATCTGAGGATGCTGAAATCCGGTTATTTCCCTTATCTCGTTTTGTTCGTGCTGGGCTTTGTCAGTGGTCTTTTAAGCATGGCGTCGGAACTTTTATATATTGGTGGTAATACCTTTATCATTATTATTTCATCCGTTTTTTTGTATTTGCCCGGTGTTGCAATGACCAGCGGTATAAGGGATATTTTGGCCGGGGACACTGTCAGCGGTCTTACCAGACTGGGTGAGGCTGTCCTGACTGTTACGGCAATTGGCATGGGAGTTGGTCTTGTAATTTCCATGAGCCACTATTTTTTCCGTTAGTTTAATAATTTTTAACGCTTGACCTATAAAAACACCGAACTTATTTGTTCGTCAAAACAATTACGGTTCCCATCAGGGAAAATAGATTTTCTTATCGATGCATTTGTAAAACCATTGATATGATTTCCTCCATTGAAAACAGCCTGAAATAAAAGCTCTGTTTCTTCTGACAATGGATTGAATCCTGAAAAGGTACGGTTGCCCTTTTCGATTCTTTGGCAGAGTTTTTCAATCTCATCAATACAGGTGCCGTTTAAGTCAGCTAAAGCTACAGCATCAA
>CAZSVI010000185.1:0-4368 GCA_964610205.1 uncultured Oscillospiraceae bacterium | reverse complement strand
TTAGAGCGAAAAAGTTTGCAAAAAAAACAAACTTTTTTAGAGGAATTATATAAACGCATAATAAGCCAGTGGCCTGTAACAGTTAAAACTTATGGGTATGCAGGCCACACACCAAGGAAGTGTATTTGTAACACTGAGAATGAATATATAAGAATGAAGTGTTACAAAACATTAGTTGACAACACAAATATGAGACGTATAAAATGAATATATTGAGTTGACAGGGGGAAACACATTTGGAAGTTAAGTATGTATTTATAACCGGGGGGGTTGTTTCAGGGCTTGGAAAAGGAATTACGGCGGCTTCACTGGGGAGGCTGCTGAAAGCGAGAGGAATAAGGGTAACCATTCAGAAATTTGACCCCTATATTAATGTTGATCCGGGTACAATGAGCCCTTATCAGCACGGGGAGGTTTTTGTTACCGATGACGGGGCGGAAACCGATCTTGATATAGGCCATTATGAAAGGTTTGTTGACGAAAACTTAAGTTCGAACAGCAGTGTTACAGCCGGAAAAATATACTGGTCCGTATTACATAAAGAAAGAAAAGGGGAATTTCTTGGCGGTACGGTTCAAGTTATTCCTCATATTACGAATGAAATAAAAGAAAGAATTTTCCGTATCGGAAAGGCTGACACCACCGATGTTGTAATAACGGAAATCGGAGGAACCGTTGGGGATATTGAAAGCCTTCCATTTCTTGAAGCAATACGTCAGGTATCTTCCGATATCGGAAAGAATAATGTTATTTATATTCATGTAACATTGGTTCCATATCTCGGAAAATCGGGAGAATTAAAAACAAAACCGACACAACACAGTGTCAAGGAACTTAGAAGCATCGGTATCCACCCGGATATTATAGTTCTTAGGACACAGAAGGAGCTAACAAGGGATGTGAGGGCAAAAATCGGGTTGTTTTGTGATGTTTCCGATGACAGTGTTATTCAGAACGTTGATGCCGAAATACTGTATGAAGTTCCATTAATGCTGGAAGAAGAAGGTCTTGCGGATGTTGTATGCAAAAAATTGGATATCAGATGCAAAAAACCTGATTTGAAAGAATGGAGTGATATAGTACAGCGTCAGAAAAACCTTAATCAGTCTGTAAGGGTTGCGCTGGTTGGAAAATATGTCGAACTTAGAGATGCTTATATAAGTGTGGCTGAATCTTTAAGGCATGGTGGTATTGCCAATGATACAGAAGTTGAAATTGACTGGATTAACTCGGAAGATCTTAAGGATGAAAATTATCAGGATAGACTAAAGAATGCTGATGGTATTCTTGTACCCGGTGGTTTTGGAGACAGGGGTATTTACGGAAAGCTTCTTGGCATCAGATATGCAAGGGAAAAGAAAATTCCGTTTTTCGGTATCTGTTTGGGAATGCAGATGGCAGTTGTAGAATTCGCCAGAAATGTAGCAAATCTACAAGATGCAAACAGTACTGAATTTGATGCAAACTGCCTTAATCCGGTTATTGACTTGATGCCAGAGCAGCGTGATATTGACGAAATGGGAGGTACCATGCGTCTGGGCTTGTATCCTTGTAAACTGAAGGAAAAAACACAACTGAGGAGTATTTACAATCAGGAACTGATTTATGAACGTCATCGCCACAGGTATGAGCTTAATAATTATTTCAGAGAAATCCTTACCAAAAAGGGCTTGGTTTTATCAGGAATTTCACCAAATGAAAGACTTGTGGAAATAATAGAATATCCAAAACATCCCTGGTTTATAGGAGTTCAATTTCATCCGGAACTCAAATCCCGTCCAAACAGGCCACACCCGTTGTTCAGTCAATTTATCCGGGCGGTAGTTGAGTATAAAAATCAGGAATGACCAAATTAAAGATTTACATTTTTTAAGCGGTTTATAATTTGAAAAACGGTTTTGTCCCTGTCCCCGGCAGAAATCCCGGAGACAGGTTTTTTTTATCAAATGCCCCAAAACCCCTGCCTCTAAAGGCGGGGGATAAACCGATTTTTCCATCAGTGGTGGGTTCAGTCACCCACTGATGGGGCATTTGATAAAATGCTCGCAGCGCGTTGCACACAAAACGCGTCGGGAAGGCGCTTTAGCACCCGCGTTTTGGCGTAAAATTCGCGCAAGCGCTCGTTGAATACAAAAAACGAAGAAAAATTTAAATTGTGGGTATGGAAATTTGAAATGCTGTCAATACTTATATTGAAACGTTAATTTTATGAATCGTTTTGCTGGGTATAACCGGCTAACCTGGGGGAAGCATCCGGGAACCGGACAATGTACGTGCATATATTGAACGGTTTAAATTTTAAATGTATAAGAGGTGATTTTTGTGATAAAAACATGGAATTCTGTCATGGCGAAGATACTGGCTCGATGGGTTGTTCCTATACTATATTCTTTCATATTTTTATTTTTAATATCTTGTTTATATGCGGAAAAAATTAACGAAGACTTATCAAACAGCATTATACGCCTTCATATTGTCGCAAACAGTGACTCGGATGAGGATCAAGCCCTGAAATACCGTATAAGGGATGCCGTGATTGCATATATGCAGGAACGAATGGATGAGCTGAAAGATAAAGAAAATGCGAAAACGTATGTTGCCGGAAATATAAACGAACTGGAATCCGTTGCAAATAGTATAATTGTATCGGAAGGATTATCCGGAGTGGCTAAAGTATCCTTTGGGAAGTTTCCTTTCCCTACAAAAAAATATGGCAGCATTGCTTTACCCGCCGGATATTATGAAGCATTAAAAATAGAAATCGGGAATGCCGAGGGCCGGAATTGGTGGTGCGTGATGTTCCCTCCTCTATGCTTTGTAAACGATACAAGAGGAGATATGGATGAAGAGAGTATGGCATTACTAAAAAATGAATTGTCGGAGAAAGAACTGGACATAATTTTATCCGCAGATTCCGGTAATGAGATTCCGGTTGAGATAAAATTTAAAATCGTTGAATTGTTACAGGGATCAAAAATAAAACTTGCCAGCCTTTTCAGAGGAATTATTAAACTGAATTAACATATTGTTCAGGTGTATCATAAAATCGGAATGACGAAAAGCAATTGCCGTGCAATTGCTTTTCGTTTGTGTGCATAAGTTGAACAATACCCTTTATCTGCCTTAAAATATAAATATTTAGACATTTTTGATAAATAATATACCTCTAAAGTGCGATAGAATAAATATTATTTTATCAAATGCTTGCGGTGCATTGAGCACAAAACACATAAGGCAGGCGTTTTAATGCCTGCATTTCGGTGTGCAATTTGTGCAAGCGCTCATTGAATCAGAAATACAATAACCATAGATTATGTAGTATAATGATTATACCGCATTAATGAATAATGCTGTATAAAATAAATTGATCGGTTAATATGCAAAGAAAGGGAACAAAATGAATACACAAACGCTTGTTGTAATGGCTGCAGGAATAGGGAGCAGATATGGTGGTTTAAAACAGATAGATCCCATGGGGCCCGGTGGAGAAATGATTCTTGATTACTCGGTTTATGATGCGTTGAAAGCAGGGTTTTCGAGAATTGTATTTATTATTCAGAAAGATATGGAAAAGCCTTTTAGGGAGAAAATAGGATACAGAATTGAAAAATTGGTGGATACTGCTTATGTATTCCAGCAGGTTGAGGATATTCCGGCAGGTCTCCAGGTTCCCTCAGACCGGATAAAACCCTGGGGAACAGGACATGCCGTTTTAAGCTGCCGTAATGCTGTAAATACTCCCTTTGCTGTAATCAATGCAGACGATTTTTATGGTTCTTCATCTTTCCGATTGATGACGGACTATCTTGGAAAGACGGAGGATAAAGAGGAAGTCTATCAATTCTGCATGGTTGGGTTTCAGTTGGAGAATACCCTCACCGAACATGGTCATGTCGCAAGAGGTATTTGTGTTGTGGATGAAAATGGTTATTTATGGAAAATCCGTGAGAGAACGAAAATTGTAAAAGTCGGAAATGCTACAAAGTATACCGAAGATGATGTTAACTGGGTTAAGATTCCGGAACGCAGTACGGTATCAATGAATATGTGGGGTTTTACACCGGGTCTGTTTAGTGAACTGGAATCAAGGTTTCTCAGTTTTTTTAAAAAGAACAGGAATAATCTTTCAAAGGCAGAGTTTTTCCTTCCGGAGACAGTGGATGCGTTGATTCAAGCCGGAAAAGCTCAGGTTAAGGTGCTGCCCTCAAAGGAGCGCTGGTATGGGGTTACGTACCGGGATGACAAAGAGTTTGTCAAGTATGCAATAGCCGGGATGGTTAAAAATGGAGTTTACCCGGAATATTTATGGCGGGAATGAAGTTTTGTTTACAGGGCTTTTAAGGAATTCAAATGCAGTGAAACGGATTT
>CAZSVI010000184.1:0-4446 GCA_964610205.1 uncultured Oscillospiraceae bacterium | reverse complement strand
CGATGAGCGATATTTTATGGCTACAAAGTGGTGCACTTTCATGCGACCGTTTCCATCCTGCGGCATCCAACCGTTTCATGGTATTTGTAACCTTCTCAAAGGAATCACCATTTCCGAGGGAAGGCCTCTGCCTGTTCTGTACTTCTGCTAATCCGTCAAACGAAATACTGATTTCTGTTAAATTTTGAATAATATAATTACAGATTTTTTCCGACCAAAACCCGTTAAAGGCTCCGGATACATGAAGATTCAAGTTATACTCCTGTGATTTTTTATGTGCATAGTCTGTGGCCCTGGTAAGGACATTCCAGTTCATGGTTGGTTCACCACCCCCATGAAATCCCAATGTCATATCCTTTAAGGATCTTTTTTGTACCTGTGATAGAACAAAATCAATACCGGCTTTTGCTACTTCCCATGACATTTCCTTTTTCGGGTAGTCACCTGAAGAAGCATAGCAATAACGACACCTTAAGTTACATTGGTTGGTCAAAAATAGTACTACCGTATCATATTGAACACCGTATTGGAAATCATCTTCCGGGATTGTGCCCGGTGTAAAAAAATCAAGCTCCTCCAGGAATTCATGAGGAGAATCTTTGTCTGAATTCCTGTTACACCGGTCAATAATAGAATTCACCATTGCAGTATTTGCAATGAAGGCAATTCTTTTTAATGGAGCATAAATGATATACTTTTCTTCCTCCACAGGAATGGAGAAAATTTGTTGCAGCACATTTTTACTATCCACTTCATTCTCCTTATGCTGTCTTTCAGTCAGCTTCGAATTTACCCGTCAATCACGATAATTTTATCGGAACACATTCTTTTGAAAACATCCCCTATTATTTCATTACCGATATTACCAGATACGGAGGCTCATAATATACTGCTACTGCGTTACTATTGTTTTTGTTGTAGAGGTTTTTGCTCAATTTTTCTCCTTCCTTTGTCCTAAAATTGACGCTTATTAAAAACTTATATCCGTTTTTTTTAATTAGCTCCGCATATTTTTCAGCCGCCGCATTCACATCAGAAAAATCCGATTCATTGTAGTAGTATGGTGAGTACGACCCTTCTTCTTTTTCCTCATTATACTCGTAAGATACATCAGGAAATATATTCTCAAGCATTGGCGCCGTAGTATCAGGATAATACGTGAGTTCTTTCTTCCCACATCCTGACAATAACAGAACCAGGGTCAGTCCGGCGATAATTATTTTCCTCATGGCTTACCTCCTTTTTTTCACTCTTACCGCACAAATTTTATTTCATCATTCGAGCCTTGATAATCACGCAATTCGGTTATTTTGATCCATTGGAGTTCTTCTATGCTTATGGTATCATCAAACTTCATAATGAAATCCCTTCCATGATTGCTTGTAAAAACGATTTCTCCTCCGGCTGAAGCCTGTTGATTATCAAATTTAATTCCGACTGAAACCTTGTAAATTTTATTGTTCCTTGTGACAATGCTTTTGCTTACGCTGCTGTCATCGCAGTTTGCGGTTATCTGATACTCCGTGTTATCCCCTACAAAAACAAGAAAGTAAACCGAAAGAACCATATCTTCTACATTGGAGGCACTATTAACCGTATAATCCAGATCGTTGTTGTTTGACCAATACATTAAATCGGTAATCAGTTCACTTTCGGAAGGGTTTGATATCTTGTTGACGATACTTAAATCCTTTCCAAGCTCTGCAACCAATGCGTCATCGTAGTATATTTTATAATTTCCCGAATAGCTTTCCGGAGAATGATACGCAACATATACAATTTCAGGTTCGGTATCCAGACCATAGGTAACAGAATAACTCAACGGTTTTTCATCATCCTTAAAAACGGAAATGTAGTATCCGTCAACAATGTCCGTTATTTTTGCTCCATTCAATGGTGTTATGGATTTCATTTTTATTACCAGCAGGTTATGGCCAACATTGGGATAAAAAAGGTCCATTACAGATGGAACCAATTCCGCACTTTGAACCGCAAAAGATGTTCCGTCTATATTAAGCTGATATTGTGTAGGAGAAGACTGCTGCTCGATATCAGCCTGAGGTGGTTCAGTATCCGGCCGGGATTGCTCCGTATCGGATTTGGACTGCTCTATTGCAGGCTTGGGCTCGTCAGCGCCATTTAAGAACAGAGTATCATTTTGATATATCCTTACGGCAATAGTTACCAGTTGCTCCAATGGAACATCCGCATAAGGGTCAAATCGGTTGCCGCCTACACCATTAATAATACCGGCGTTTTTCATTACATATACTGCTTCTTTTGCCCAAGATGACAATTGTTCGTCATCCGCAAAAGTATCCGTTTCCGGAGTGTCAAATTTTACATCCGGGTTAAATGCCTGAATTAGTCTATAGAACATCAGGGACATCTGTTCACGGTTCAAGCCTCCTTTTGGATCAACTCTTCCGTCCCCGTAACCTGTAACTATTCCCAGATTGAAAGCTTTTAGCACTTCCGGATTATCTGTATCCTGAAATGGATTTGGAGTAATCTCTTCTACGGATTTCCCTGTAATCGCTTCATAAATTCTTACTGACACTTCTGCCAAATCTTCACGAGTAGCCAGTTGTGTGCTGTCCCTTTCAAATATACTGTTCTGAACAAGATTTTCTTTTTTTGCCGTTTCATATGATTCAAGTGCCCAATCCGTTATTTCAATCTTCCAGGATTCTTCCGACCCGCCATCAGGTTCTTTGCCTTCCAATTCCTTCTCTTCAGCTTTGCCAACCTTATTGATTCCAATAACGATGTCAATATTATCAAAGCTGCTATGCTGATTTACATCAAACTGCGTAGCATCAGGAAATGATACTGACTGTATTCCGTTTTCATTCCTGTAAAAGAACCCACTCCCCGAATACCGGTTTATACTTGATTCTGAAGATTCTATAATATAACGTACAACATATACCCACTTTTCAAACTCTATTGGAAGCGCAGGTACAATTAATTCATAAGATACACTGTTACTTTGCTCAGGAATAAAAACCAAAGTATTCGTTACTTCTTCTTCAAAAGGTCTTCCTTCAGATATCCTTTTGATTGCCACAATTTTTAAATATATCCCCCCAGCCGGGGCAACATCCCCCTCCGGTAACATTACCAACCCTGAAATACTATAAGTTTGATTCTGTTCCGCAACGGAAAATACGCTGAAGAGTAAAAAAAACAAAAGAATGGAAATAATACCACTGATAATTTTACTTCTAACAGAAAACATCACAAATCTCCCTTTTAATATGCATAAGAATAAGACTTCAGATACATTTTAATATATTAATTCGGAGATTTGTTACGCTGGCAGCATAAATAAAACTAATATTGCAACTTTTTTAAATTGGGCATATTTTTAAATGCTTCAATATCTTTGACACCACAATCATCCGCGACGAGCTCTTCTATCCTCGGACAATCTGAAAGACATGAAATATCCTTGATATCGTTGGAGGCTATATTCAGCCATTTCAGCTTGGGTAACCCCCGCAGGGGAGTGACGTCATGAATATTATTCTGATGCAAGTTCAACCAGTTGATATGAATCATGCCACTTAGGGAGGATATGTCTTCTATGTCATTTGCGTGCAGATCCAGTTCGGACAGAAAAGAACAATTCCCCAGTTCAGAAATGTCGGCAATCATGTTTCCTCCCAGATCCAGATGGTACAGTTGCTTTAAGGAGGTTATGTGGTGTATATCTTCAATCATGTTGTTTACAAGCGTCAAGCGGGAAAGCTGTTCAAAATGCTGGATACCTTCCAGGTTTTCTATACCTTTTCCCGATAAATCAAGCGTTCTGATGTTGGATATATCGGTTTTCATGATATCACCGGATTCTTTGCCTATGATTTCCCTAATGGCTGCTTCTAATTTTTTATCTTTAAATATCACTATCTGCATATTATCATCAGGAAACAGTTCCTCGGATGTAATATCCCTATTTTCTTCTGCTGTTTTATTTTCATAATTCGTATTCTCTAAGTACTTGTATGTATCAATTGTCTGTGTGTTTTCTGAAATCAGATACCCTGAAAATACACAGCCTGTAAGAAGAATAGCAGCTATTGCGGTTTTTATTGCCATTCCGGAATTAACTACTGGTATGGTCCTTATTGTCAATGCGTCTATCAGCATGTTCATATCCTGGTATCTGTCTTTGCTTGCAAGGTTTAGTGCTTTCATAAGAGCATATTCCACATGCTTGGGTATCCGCCTGGCAAGCCGCCTTATGGGTTCAATGGTGTCCCTGTGCATCCTGTCCACTGCAGGTGGGGGAACTTTTCCTCCCATACATTGGTAAAGCGTACACGCCATGGCATACACGTCGGTCCATGGCCCCTGAATGCCATTGTAACAGTATTGCTCCGGGGGAGCATATCCATGTTTTATAGTGGAGGGAGATTTCTGCACCGAAAATCCATTCATTAC
>CAZSVI010000183.1:0-4686 GCA_964610205.1 uncultured Oscillospiraceae bacterium | reverse complement strand
AAAAGCCACCCAGGCTGTAACCGAAATTACACCAAGAGCCTGAATTCCAAGAAATTTGAATCCTCCGCCATAAAGAAGTCCGCCGTCAAGGGCAAACACACCCACCAAAAGGGTACCCAAAGCACCGCATATTCCATGAACGCCTATGGCTCCAACCGGGTCATCAATTTTCAAAACTTTATCAATGAATTCAATACCGTAAACGACAGCAAATCCTGCTATAAATCCTATAAAGAAAGCGCCTGTGACAGATACGGCATCACAGCCTGCTGTTATTGCAACAAGTCCGGCCAGCGCTCCGTTTAAAGTCATGGATACATCCGGTTTCTTGTACCTGAGCCAGGTAATCAGCATGACGGTTACGGCTGCAGCAGCTGCGGCCATGTTGGTTGTTACGAAGATATTGCTTGCCGATAAAATTGTATCATTACCAGTCATTGAAACGGTTGAGCCACCGTTAAAGCCAAACCAGCCAAACCAGAGGATAAATACGCCCAGAGCGCCCAATGTGAGACTGTGGCCGGGTATAGCGAGGGGCTTCCCGTTTTTACCGTATTTTCCTATACGCGGACCAATCATCCTGGCGCCCACAAATGCCGCGATACCGCCAACCAGATGAACGACAGTAGATCCTGCGAAGTCATGGAAGCCAAGTTCGGACAACCAGCCTCCTCCCCATATCCAATGACCGGATACAGGATACACAACCAGGGAAATCATAAGACTATACAGGCAGTAAGCTATAAACCTTGTCCTTTCGGCCATTGCTCCGGATACAATGGTTGCTGCCGTAGCGCAGAAAACAGTCTGAAAAATAACAAATGCGCTGGTGGGGAAAGAACTACCGTAATCACCTCTGATCAAAAAGTCGAAGCTGCCTATAAACCCATTTCCTTTTGAAAACATTAAACCAAAGCCAACGAACCAAAAAATCAGTGTTCCAATGGAAAAATCCATAAGATTTTTCATAATAATATTTCCCGCGTTTTTAGCACGTGTAAACCCGGTTTCCACCATCGCAAACCCGGCTTGCATAAAGAACACCAATGCGGCGCCCAACAAAACCCATATTGTATCAACTGCTGAATACATAAAAACCCTCCTTAAAAAATAATTGATAAGCGCCTTACAACCTTTAACGTTTTTGGAACGCAATTCGGGAAGCGCTCATTGAACGGTACAATATTTTAGTTGCATACATCCGACACCAAATAAAAAACGTGCAATTTCAAAGATTTCTTTAAAAATTACACGTCTTTGTGTTAATGACAAACATTATATAATGTAGAATCAAGATGGACACGAAACACACAAGGCAGGCATTTTAGTGCTCATACACTGTACAGCAATTCCCCGTAAGCCGGAATCGGCCAATATTCCTTTCCTGAAGTTGCTTCCAGTTCATCCGCAACTCCGCGAAGCGACTGCATATTTATAAAAATCTTTTCCCGGCAGAATTTAGCAAGAGCCAGCGAGTCTTTGTAATTCTTCATGTCAAGGACAGAACTTTCCAGATCCTCAAGTTTTCTTAACAAATTATCCGCCAGTTTTGCGATTTTTGATATAAGGGCTTCTTCCAGACCGCTGCTTATACCTGATTGCATTGCCTTCTTTTTCATTGCGGTATCTGCCAGGGTATTCTGATATTTCAGAACGGAAGGGATGATATCCTTTTTCACCATCTCCAGCATGGTAAGCGCTTCAATGTGTATGGTTTTGCTGTAGTTTTCCAGCTGGATTTCATACCTTGAATACATCTCCGATTTGGTATATACATTGTGCTTCGTAAAAAGCCGTATGTTCTTTTCTGAGACAAAACGGGGCAGGGCATCGGGAGTGGTCTTCAGATTTAACAATTCTCGGTTTTCCGCCTCTTTTACCCATTCATCGGAGTAGTTGTTACCATTGAATATAATTCTTTTATGGCTTTTTATTGTACTAATGATAAGGTTATTAAGATCATTCTTCATGCTGGAGCTATTTTCAAGTATGTCCGCAAACTGTGACAGGGACTCGGCAATAATAGTGTTAAGTACAATATTTGGCCCGGCAATGGAAAAAGAAGAACCAGGCATTCTGAACTCAAACTTGTTGCCGGTGAAGGCAAAAGGTGAAGTACGGTTGCGGTCGGTGTTGTCTCTTGGAAAATGAGGCAGTACCGAGGCTCCGATTTCCATCTGCTGTTTAACCTTATCCTTATACAATGTTCCGTTTTCCAAAGCTTCAAGAATCTCTGTAAGCTCCTCTCCGAGGAAAATTGATACAATAGCGGGAGGGGCTTCATTTGCACCAAGCCTGTGATCATTTCCGGCACTTGCAACCGTAACACGCAGCAGATCCTGGTAATCATCCACAGCCTTAATAACGGCCACCAAAAACAACAGGAATTGCGCGTTGCCCGATGGAGTATCTCCGGGTTCAAGCAAATTTATTCCGGTATCGGTGGAAATAGACCAGTTGTTGTGTTTCCCGCTTCCATTAACTCCGGCAAAGGGTTTTTCATGAAGCAGACAGGTCAGATTATGCCTGTTTGCTATAGTTTTCATCAGTTCCATGGTAAGCTGGTTATGGTCGGTGGCAATATTTGTTGTACCGAATATCGGAGCTAATTCGTGCTGTGCCGGAGCCACCTCGTTATGCTTTGTTTTGGCAAGAACACCTAATTTCCAGAGCTCTTCCTCAAGATCCTTCATAAACGCCGATACTCTAGGTTTTATAGCGCCGAAATAATGATCCTCCAGTTCCTGGCCCTTGGGAGGTCTGGCGCCAAAGAGTGTTCTTCCGCAATATAACAGGTCGGGGCGCTTTTTAAACATTTCCTTATCAATAAGAAAATACTCCTGTTCAGGCCCAACCGTTGTAATAACATTGCTTACGTCTTCATTTCCAAAAAGCTTTAAAATACGAAGAGCTTGTTTGTTGATGGCTTCCATTGAGCGCAGCAGCGGAGTTTTCTTGTCAAGTGCTTCACCGCTGTATGAACAGAAGGCGGTGGGAATATACAGGGTTCCATCCTTAACAAATGCATATGATGTAGGATCCCAGGCGGTATAGCCTCTTGCCTCAAAGGTTGCGCGAAGCCCGCCGGAAGGAAAGCTGGACGCATCCGGCTCACCACGTACAAGCTCCTTCCCGGAAAACTCCATAATAATATCCCCGTCGGCTGTTGGTGATATAAAGCTGTCATGTTTTTCAGCTGTAACGCCAGTCATGGGTTGGAACCAGTGTGTAAAGTGAGTTGCTCCCTTTTCTATTGCCCAGTTTTTCATGGAGCATGCAACAACATTTGCAACATCAAGGTCCAGATGTTTTCCGGTTGCCATTGTTCTTTTAAGCGAACGGTAAGTATCCTTTGGAAGCCGATCCTTCATTACTTTGTCATTAAAAACCATACTTCCGAATAATCCGGGTATATCTTTCATTATTTATACACCTCCCAAATAATAATATTAAAAAAGGTGCCGCGAGCTTTCAAGCTCACAGCACCTTTGCTGTTATCGTAGTCAGTATATCATGCCCGAAGAAAAATTGCAACCATAAAAATTGCAACTAATAAATCTAAGAACTTCAAGAAATATTTCTAAAAAGTTTGAAATAGGCTTTAAAAGCCATTTAAGGAGGTATAAATATAGCTTATATGAAGTATACGTATATATTTCCTTCAAAAAAATTAAGAAAACACTTAACAAATGCCTTGTTGTATTGTATAATTTTATTGTAGTGAACAATGGCGTTTACTGGATAGCGAAATGTATGGTTTATTTATAGATGATATAGATATCCCACACCGCAAGCTTCCGGTAAACGCTTTTATAATGGAGGTCGAAAAGGATGCTGAAAGAAGGTCAGGTAAGGATACCTTCAGGTTGCGCTATATCCGGGATATTTTCAAAATCGGGACAGATAATCAATGGAGAGAAAATCATTCGGTCAATTTCCGTGATGCATGACAGAAGCAACGGATTGGGAGGAGGATTCGCCGCTTATGGGATATACCCGGAATACAAGGATTACTATGCTTTTCATATATTTTATGACAGTTTATCGTCAAAAAAGGAATGTGAAGAATTTCTTGATCAACATTTTGAGATGATCAATCTCTCGAAAATTCCGACTCAGAAAACACCAAAAATAAAAGGGGAGCCGTTGATCTGGCGTTATTTTGTGGCTCCGCTTCCGACCAAACTTTCAGACAGCCAGATGGATGAAAGAGAGTTTGTGACGCGGTGTATGATTAAAGTTAATACAAAGCTCAAGGGGGTATATGTTTTCTCCAGCGGCAAGAACATGGGTGTTTTTAAGGCGGTCGGTTTTCCGGAGGATGTCGGAGAGTTTTACCGGCTGAACGAATATGACGGTTACTCCTGGACCGCCCATGGAAGGTATCCGACAAATACGCCGGGGTGGTGGGGAGGAGCCCATCCCTTTGCCATGCTGGATTATTCGGTAGTCCATAACGGCGAGATTTCTTCTTATGACGCAAACCGTCGATCCATAGAAATGTATGGATATAAATGTACTCTTCTGACCGATACGGAGGTAATTACCTATATCATTGATTACCTTAATCGCAGAATTGGAATGACTTTTAATGAAATAGCCTCAATTATCGCGGCGCCGTTTTGGCAGACTATTCAAAGAATGCCGGAACAGGAAAGGAAAAAACATGAATATTTGAGAAATATG
>CAZSVI010000182.1:0-4925 GCA_964610205.1 uncultured Oscillospiraceae bacterium | reverse complement strand
TGCACACAAAACGCGTTATGTAGGCGCTAAAGCGCCCGCGTTTTGGCACGCAATTCGCGCAAGCGCTCATTGAAAAGGAGGGTTCATATGTCTAAGATTAAGGTTGGAGTCGCAGGATATGGGGTGATTGGCCAAAGGCTGGCGGATGGAGTAGCTCTGCAAGGAGACATGGAGCTTGTGGGAATAGCCGATATTGCTCCTACATTGTCTATACGCGCGCTAAAGGAAAAGGGCATGCCCTATAATTTGTATCTTGTCGATTCAGCAGACAAAGATAAATTTCATGAGTTGAATATACCGGTTTCGGGTACATTTAAAGAACTGGTGGATAAAGTAGACATAATGCTGGACTCATCACCCGGCGGGATAGGAGCAAAAAACAAGGAACTATATGAGCAAAAAGGGGTAAAGGCTATATTCCAAGGCGGAGAGGAAAATAGTATTGCGGATGTTTTTTTCCATGGTTATGCCAATTATGAAAACGGTTTGGGAAAAGATTATCTAAAACTGACTTCCTGTAATACTACAGGACTTATCCGTTCGGTAGATTGTCTGGACAGGGCATATGGACTTAAAAAAGTAGCAATTACTATCATCCGGCGTGTTGCTGATCCGGGAGATTACCACAGAGGTCTGACAAACGCCCTTCAGCTGGAGAAAGCCCCAAGCCATCAGGCCGTTGATCTTATGACCATAATGCCTCACGTGAACGCAACGGGAATACTTGTACATACACCGGTAACACACGGGCATATTATTACAGTCATTGCATCGGGGGAAAAGAAAATCTCAAAAGAAATGGCATTAGAAGCATTTAAACCGCATAAACGCATCAGGATAGTGTCACTTGCGGAAGGCTTTCTTGGTAATGCTTCACTATTCCGTTATGCACGTGATTTGGGTAATCCGAGAGGAGATATGTATGAAATAGCTCTTTGGGAGGATTCTGTTGTGGAAAGCGGTAATGATATTATGTATGCCATTAACATTCCCCAGGAAAGCGTTACCATACCGGAAACTATTGATGGTATACGTGCCGCCATGAAAATGCAGCTGACGAGGGATGAAGGAACTGCTGAGACCAACAGGTATCTTTCTCTTGGAAAGTGGAAGTAACACTTATCGTTTTACTTAAACAGAAAGGATGGGAAAATTAAAATGATTGGATTTATTGGACTTGGGATTATGGGTCGGCCTATGGCAAAGAACCTTTTAAAAGCGGGATATGACCTTGCGGTATTTGATATTATTGAATCTGCCGTTTGCGAAGTAGTTTCGTGCGGAGCTGTAAAGTCTTCAATAAAAGAGATTGCGGAAAAAAGTGATATCATAATTACAATGCTCCCCGACAGCCCTCAGGTTAAGGAAGTTGTACTGGGAAAAGGCGGAATCATACAATATGCAAAAGAAGGAACGCTTATTGTGGATATGAGTTCCATTGCACCTTCAGCATCCAAGGAAATGTACAATGCATTAAAAACCCGTGGAATAAAGATGCTGGACGCACCTGTGTCAGGAGGAGAACCAAAGGCCATTGATGGTACACTTGCAATAATGGCAGGAGGAGATGAAACGGATTTTCATCGTGCAAAGCCGCTTTTCGATATATTAGGCAGCTCGGTTTTATTGGTTGGCGATATAGGAAGTGGAAACACATGCAAGCTCACAAACCAGGTCATAGTTGCACTAAACATTGCAGCACTCAGTGAGGGATTGATGCTGGCAAAAAAAGCCGGAACGGATCCTGTCCGTGTATTTGAGGCAATAAGAGGCGGTCTCGCAGGTTCTGTCGTAATGGATGCAAAGTCACCGATGATATTAAAGGGTAATTTTAGACCCGGTTTTAAAATAGATTTGCATATAAAAGATTTGAAAAACGCGATAAATACAGGTGATGACTGTAATTCTCCAATGCCTTTAACCAAAGAAATATTTTCAGCAATGAAAGAACTTTCCGCACAGGGTGAGGGTTCCAGTGATCACAGCGCTGTTGCGAAGTATTATGAAGCACTTGCCGGTGTAAGTTTATCGGATGAATAATTTTCCGGTGGGATTAGGGCATGCCGTTAGGCTCTGACACTTGTATCCGGGCGGAAGCACCTTTAAAATGTAAGTAAATGTAAAAAACAACTGTCGGATTGAGGGTGTGTATACACAATGATAATTGCTCCTGTTCAAAAAATAGAACAAAAGCAGATTTTGTCTCAAACGCAGATATATTCATTGAATATTCTATCGCTGAACAACTGTGAGCTTGTGGAATTTATCCGGAAAGTACAGGATGAAAATCCTATGCTTGAGCTTGAAAGGCCTTCCTTATATGAGGAATTATATTTAGAGGATGGCCTTATTGATGGCTTTAGCCATTTCAGTGGTGTGAAAGCATCAGGAAATGATTTGAATTTTGATATACCAAACAATTCTGCTGTCCGAATTGACGATCATATCCGCAGCCAGTTACCAAAAGATATTTTGGATAGGGATGAAACGAGATTATTTGAATACTTATTGGGGCTTCTTGATCCGGATACAGGCTTCCTTTGTTATACAACTGAAGAAATCTGCAATTTGACAGGGGCAGAAGCCCATAAAATAAAAAAAGCGGTAAACATACTGCAATCAATGGAACCGGCAGGAATAGGAGCTAAAAATACGGCAGAATGTTTTATAATTCAAGCAAAACAAAAAGGTCTTACCGATGGAAAATTTAAAGATATGGTGTTACATCATATGGAGGATATTGCACGGAAAAGATATCGACACATTTCAAAAAAATTGGAGATTAGCCTGGAAAAGACCCTGGAGCACATTGAATTTTTAAAATCCCTGAACCCCAGGCCCTGCGGTGTATTCAGCCGGAATAAAACGACATATATTGTGCCGGATGTAGTATGTTCTTTGAAGGAAGATGGATGGCATATCAAGATAAATGACAGATGGTGTGGTTTTTTAAGAATAAACACGGTGTATAAAAATCACCTTGATTATATAAAGGATGATAAAACATGCCAATTTCTTAAGGATAAGATGGAACAGGCAAAACTGGTAAAAAGAAGCATTAAACAAAGAAGAGAGACCCTTATGAAAATATGTATGCACATATTAAGCATTCAGGAGGATTATATTAAAGGAAAAGGTACAATTAATGTACTTACACTGAATGATATAGCCGAAGCCGTTCAGCTTCACGTATCAACAGTATCCCGTGCCATAAAGGATAAATACATTCAAACACCGGAGGGTGTATTTCAGATTAAGCATTTTCTTTCAAAGAACAGCAGTCGGAAAAAAAGATCCAGTATGAATTCATCACATCAGGATGTTAAGCAGGCCATTGTTGATTTAATCAAATCTGAGGATGAAATGACGCCATATAGTGATAATGATATAGCAAAAAACCTGAAAAAGATGGATATTGATATTTCACGAAGAACCATTGCCAAGTATCGGAGTGAAATGAATATTCCAAATGCATACGAAAGGCATATATAGCCTCCTTAAAACAGAAGAAAGGAAACAAGCTATGAAATATGGAATTCTTACCCTTGACGATGTGCAGGTAACCGGGAAAACCGTTCTTCTTCGGCTGGATATAAATGAACCGGTTGATCGTAAAACGAATACTCTAAAGGATGTAACCCGTATACAGGCTTGTATACCAACAATTAAAGAATTGGCGCAACGTGGAGCAAAAGTTGTCATATTGGCACATCAAGGCAGTGATATTGAGTATAATAACTTTTATACAACCAAACCGCATGCTATTGTTCTTTCGGAAGCCCTTGGACAGAATGTGGAATTTATTGATGATGTATGCGGCCCCGCGGCACGGATAGCAATTAAGGCTCTTAAAGCTGGCGGAATACTGTTGCTGGATAATGTGCGCTTTGTTTCTGAGGAACAGACGCTTTTTGAGTTAAACCTTAAGCTTTCTCATGAAAAACAGACAGATACGTTGCTTATTCGTAAATTGGCGCCCTTAGCCGACATATATGTTTGCGATGCATTTGCGGCCGCACACAGAGATCAGCCAAGTTTATGCGCGTTTGAGTATGTTCTGCCATCGGCTATGGGTCGGTTATTTGAAAAGGAATACTGCATTCTGTCAGATATGATGGAAAACCCAAAACGTCCATGTATATTTATTTTGGGAGGCGCCAAGATCGCCGATGCTTTTTCAATGATTAGTACCGTACTTAAAAAAGGTGTTGCAGATTATGTGCTGACAGGGGGGTTGGCAGGGCAGATTTTGCTTTGGTCTAAGGGAATAAGCCTTGGAGATGCCTCAAAAAATGTAATACGGGAACGGGGATATCAAAAATATGTGGCTGCCGCCACGGACATGATTTCTGAATTCAGTGACAGGGTTATTTTACCTGATGATATGGCATATGTAAAAAATAATATACGATTTGATGTTGATATTGATAATCTGCCCAATGAAGAAATATTAACAGACATCGGCAGGAAGACGGCAGAAAAATATCAAAGGCTTATTTACAAATCAGAAACCGTATTTGTGAACGGGCCTATGGGGGTATTTGAAAATACATTGAGCGAGTACGGAACTAAAGCAGTTTGGATGGCATTGAAAAACACCGGTGGATTTACTGTTATCGGTGGCGGTGACAGTATTGCTGCTGCTAATAAATATAACGTAAAAAGCAGCATTAATTATGTCTGCACCGGAGGAGGCGCACTTATCCGATTTCTTTCAGGTGAAGAATTACCTGTTGTCAGGGCACTTCGGTACAGTTCAAAAAAAACGCGGCAGGAAGATAGTCATGAAGATTGATATTAAATTGGGAAGTGGTTTGCAGACGGTAGACATACCGAAGAATAATCTGATTGGAATTTTAAAACCGAATAAATTGGAAATTGTTCCTTGTTTAAGTAAAGAAATGATAGAATATTCACTTAAAAAT
>CAZSVI010000181.1:0-4972 GCA_964610205.1 uncultured Oscillospiraceae bacterium | reverse complement strand
ATTACAGACGATTTTTTGTTGATTTTCTTACAAAAAGTGTGAAAGTCACGCTAGAATGGCATAAAAACTAATTTTATAATATTATGGAGTGAAGTAGAGCTTTGTGGCGTTTGAGGGGGCAACAATAGCGGGGCACCCAGCATCCGATAACAACGCTTCTGCACAAGGGGCAAAGCACATGAGGCGGTGTTCTGGAGCGTGAACATGAAGTATGCGTGCCCACAGCTTCAAGCCCAAGTGCAAGCACCCGCAAACCCCAGAAGGCAAGTGCAGTCGCACTAAGCCTTCCGTGGTTCGCTTAGGGCTTGAAGCCGTCGCAAATGCCAACGTTATCCGAAATCCCATATCTAACTCCCTAAAAACCACAAATTATTATAATTGTTTTGTTAAAGAATGGCGTTGTGGGATCATTGAAAATTGAATTAAAAGGATAAAATAAAAGACCCCCGAAATTGGAGGTCTTGTTTTCATTATTGTCCTGCCCTGTTACTGCTACAGTACATGCAGCTTACAATTTCTTGCGTTTAACAAGGACTTACCCTGACAACTTAATTATAACAACTATTTTGAATTTGTCAAGATAAATTTTGTAAAAATGTGCTATCCTGCCAAGTGCAAGCACTAAGGCTCAAAGGCTTCGTGAATGCAAAACGTTATATGTCATAGATTGCAGAGAACGCCACATCCTGTGGCGAGCGTTATCAATAAATCGTATACTTTTCCCATTTATTGACACATCCTTCTCTTTTTATTATACTTGATGTTTAATGTGTCTGTAAAACGGGGTATGGGTCACTGCATCAATGCTCCCAAGGACTGCCTCGCTTTCTTTTTTATCTTTAATGCTTTGAATCAGTTCAGCAATAATTATTCCATTAATATGAATGTTGTTATTCAAAAGATACTCCTCAAGAAAATCAGCAATTTGGTTATTCCCTTTGAAATACTCAATCCATATGAATGTGTCAGCTATTATTTTGGGACTCATCTATTTCAGCTCTCCTTTGCGATTCAAGATATTCCTCATCAAATTGTATTTTCCCTTTGAGTTTAATAAGATTTTGCAGTTTTTTATATCGTATTGCATCTTTCAACGCACTTTCCACAGCATTAGATCTGTTGCAAGTCTTAGATGTTACAATGCACTGGTGTAATTTTACTTCAAATCTATTATTAATTAGTGTTTTTTCTTATACTCTATCGCAGTCAGTCCCATGAATTTCTGAAAGGTCTTGTTAAAAAAGCGGTAATCTGAGTAACCGACCATCTCAGCTATTCTTGTGATTTTATAATTTCCTGTGGAAATAAGCTGACAGGCCTTTTCTATTCTGGTTTTCTGTAAATATTCTATTATACTCATTCCGGTAGCTTTTTTAAATAGTGCTGAGAAATAGCTTTTGCTTAAGAATACCTGGCGGGATATATTCTCAAGCTGTAAATGGGCTGAATAGTTATCACTTATATAGTGCATTGCTTCGGATATCAATTGATGTTTATATGCATCTACATCTGAAAGCCTGAAGTTGTGTGCCTTAGATGCCCGGTACAATTTTATCAGCAATTCACATAGCGAAATTTTCAATACTTCCACATACCCCTCCTGACAGAAAGTGTATTCCATCAGCATTTTCTCACAGACTGCTTCAAACTCTGTAATGATAACGCCGGTTAGTTTTATATCTGCAGTGTATTCAAGCTCGTCTGCAAATATGGACTTGTACAGAAAAATTCCAATAATTTTGTTCAGTAATTCCAGCTCTATATTCATTTTTTCGATAAATTCGGGCATGAACAGCAGATTGAACACACATAAACCGTCTGAATTGCTCCTGTCGTAAGGGTAAAAGCTATGGGGCATATCAAAGTTGATTATATACACGTCTCCCCTGGAAACTTCATATTGTTTGCCGTTTATTACATGGAGACCTTTTCCCCTGCAAACATAGGCGATTTCGACGAATTCGTGGGCATGAAGCTTTATATCGTCGTAGTTATCATATGAGTATTTAGTAATACGAAAGGGAATGTCGGTGTTAAACTCAGCTTTTGTCAGTATAATCGGTTCACTCATAATGATCTCCTTGTGCGTTCATGTATAAAGTTTAACATAACCTTCAGTCACCTAAAAGTTATTTTACAACACTTTTTTAGTTCGATGGTGTATATTCGGGAACATAAGGATGATATATGTTTATATTACGGAATTATACCGAAAGAAATATGTAACGGGGGTTTTTATGGACAGGTTTTTTGACGTAATAAACGAGAAAGAATTAAAAGGTTACATAACACCACTATTTTGGCAGCATGGTGAAGGAGAGCCAATTTTACGGGAAGAAATCAAGCAAATGAATGAAAATGGAATAAGCAGCTTCATTGTTGAATCACGCCCACATCCTGATTTTCTCGGTGATCAATGGTGGCATGACCTTGACATAATAATTGATGAAGCTAAAAGACGTGGAATGCAGGTGTGGCTCTTTGATGATTCGGCATATCCAAGCGGTTTTGGAAACGGGCGTATTCGCGACAATAATCCGGAATATCTCAAGGTATATCTGGCCGAAGCCCATATTGATACTGTCGGTCCGGCGAGTGGAGCTTCATTTTTTGTTAAGAGCTGGCTGGAACAGGATGACCGGATTGTCAGGGTTATAGCCGGGAAGCGTTTGAACATGCTTGATGAAATTGATGCCGTTTCGCTTATGGATTTAACCGACAGAATAACCAATGGGATTTTGTATTGGGATGTGCCGGAGGGAAACTGGAGAGTGTTCATTTTTAAACGCACCAGGAATGGAGGTGAGGAGTGGACAAGGGATTATATCAACCCACTTGAGCCGAAGGCTGTACGCGCATTTATCGATGCAACTTACGAGGAGCACTACAAAAGATATTCAAAAGAATTCGGTTATACAATTGCAGGATTTTTCACCGACGAACCCAGATTCGGGAATGCTTCAACCTATGAGGCGACCCTTGGAAAATACAGCATGGTAATTCCGTATTCAGAAACTTTACTGGAGGCTCTGGAAAATGAATGGAAGGGCGATTTTTCACTATTTTTGCCGTGCTTGTGGCACCCTTGCGGTGAGGTCACCCCTCATGCCAGATATACCTATATGAATGTGGTGAGCAGTTGTACGCAGAGAGCTTTTCGCAGCAAATAGGGGACTGGTGCAGGGAACGTAATGTAAAGCTGATAGGCCATGTTGTAGAAGATAATGGAGTTCATGCACGGCTTGGATTTGGAAGCGGGCACTTTTTCCGTGCTATAAAAGGGCAGGATTATTCAGGACTGGATGTGGTTTATCAAGTATGGCCTGAATATACCTCCGGAAAATTTACCACTCCCTTCGGATATCTTGATGCAGAATTCTTCTACTGGGGCATTGCCAAAATGGCAAGCTCAGCGGCACATATCGATCCTGGGAAAAATGGCATTACTGTATGTGAAGTATTTGGGGCTTATGGCTGGCAAGAGGGATTGAAACTTATGAAATGGCTCACAGACCACATTTGTGTCAGGGGTGTAAATTTCATAATTCCCCATGCCTTTTCCCCAAAACTTTTGGATCCTGACTGTCCTCCACACTTTTATGCCAGGGGGCTTAATCCGCAGTGGAAGTATTTTTATAAATGGTCACAGTATGCAAACCGTTTGTGTCATCTTCTTTCCGGAGGGGGTCATATGGTAACAGCAGCAGTTATTTATCATGCTGAAGCTGAATGGGGCGGCAGATATGAACCCTTTGAAAAAGCAGTAAAAGTACTCTCCCAAGACCAGATTGACTGTGATATAGTACCAGTTGATACATTAATTAATATGGAAGCTGTGACCATAGTATATGGGAAGCTGATAATAAACAAGGAGGAGTATAGGGTTGTAATTGTACCATATTCCGAATATCTGCCTGAAGCCTTTGTAGAGGTGTTGTTAAGGCTGGCGGAGAACAGTATTAATGTAATTTTTATGAATGGATACCCGGAAAATGTATATACTTGCTTGCCGAATATCAGCAAATTAAGTGATATAGCTGGTGGGGCCAGGAGAAGACTTCAGGAAGCCAGGTTCATATCGGTTGGTTCGTACGAAAAGCTGGCTGAAAAAGTCAGAAATATTGGCATAAGTGATGTACAATTCTCTCCGCAATTTGACTGCCTGCGCTGTTATCATTACGGCAATGATGGCAGAAGCTTGTATTTACTGACAAATGAAAGTAAATATGTATCCATAGAAACAACAAGCAGATTAGAAGGAACTGTATATGCAGTAATGTACGATGCCATGGAAAACAGGCTATATGACACACAATACAGGCATGAGAGTGGTTTTACATTCATAAATATCCACCTTGAACCATATGAATCAATCTTTATTGTTGTATGCAAAGATGATGAATACAGAAGTTACTATGATGGTAACAAATTGTTCCGTCGTCTTTATAAAACGGACGCAAAGCAGGTAAAGGAAATCGACGGAAAGTGGAACGTATCTATTTGTGAGGCACAGGAATATCCAGCCTTTAACCAGACTGAATCAGTAAGGGGACTGGGAAATATATCTATACCTGGACTTATGCCGGAGTTTTCCGGTACTATACGATATCAGATTGATTTTAACATTGACAAACCGGAGGCAGGAAGGATAATTTTACTTGACCTCGGAGAAGCATATGAGACAGTGCAAGTGGTCATTAATGGAACAGAAGCAGGTGTGAAAATATGTCCTCCTTATTTGGTGGAGATTACCGGTATGATAATAGAAGGGGACAATTTGCTGCAGGTTGATGTAACTAACACACTGGTCAGGAAATATGGCGACAATATATTCGACAGGAGTATGCCGCAAGAGCCCTCCGGGCTGCTTGGACCTGTGAGGCTGTTGATTTTATAATATTACCGCTCAATTCAAAGGTGCTGCCAATTCATCATATTGTCTATAATAAAACTGTTGATCTTTCCTTCTTTT
>CAZSVI010000180.1:0-4976 GCA_964610205.1 uncultured Oscillospiraceae bacterium | reverse complement strand
CTTACCCACAACCTGACCCACTACGGCGCTCCAATGTCCATACTGCTGGCCGGCAGGAGCGTATATTCGGGATACGCGTATTTTACAATAACCGCCGGCTACGATGTTTACCCACGTAACAAAAATCTGGCTGATATATACGGTGCGAAGGATTCTGAATTTCTACGGGAGCGGGCTGTATCCGAAGGAATCCGGTATATTGTTGTTGAGGAGCAGAACCGGACCACAAGAGATTATGAACTGAACGAGGATATTTTATATGAAACTTTTCCTGTGGTGTTCCACGACAACGAAAGGAACATCGTTATATTCTCGGTAGAGTAAAGAGAACCGTATGCGTTTAACATAAATAAGCCTTACAGGCTCCTGCAAACGCAGCGCCGGATGCCGGAAAAAATAATTCAGATTCATTATTCAAATAGCACAAGAGTTAAAATAAACAGCCATATTTTGAATAAAATTATTATAACAACGGAAGCAGCAGGAAAAGATTCTTCGCTTTGCTCAGAATGACACAAAAGCTTTGTTCAACTTATATAGAAATAAAACGGAAACAGGAGGACTTCTTTATGAGAATCGCAATTATCGGTGCAGGAGCAACCGGTTTAACCGCAGCCTGGAAACTGTCTTCTGAAGGCCATTCGGTTACGGTATATGAAAAGACAGACCACCTTGGGGGTTTAACCCATTTCATTCCTGTCGGAGGCGATATGCTGGAGGCATATTACCACCATATATTCACCAATGATACGATATTTATTGAAACACTCAGGGAATTGGGACTGGAAGATGATCTGGAATGGTACGAACCTTCCAATGTGATATATATAAATGATAAAGTATACCCTTTCACTTCACCTATAGACTTATTGATGTTTAAACCCCTGTCTTTTATAAGCCGCATCCGTATGGGGCTTACGGTTCTTCAAGCCCGTTTTGTGAAGGACCATCTGGCGATTGAGGATACCACCGCCCGGGAATGGATTATCCGCCGTGCGGGAAACGATGCATACAATCTTGTATGGGAACCTCTTCTGAACTCAAAGTTTGATGTTGATACCGGAAATATATCAGCCACATGGATCTGGAATAAATTTAAGCTTCGGGGTTCCAGCAGGGGTAAAAATATCAGCAAGGAGCTTCTGGGCTATATGACAGGAAGCTTCGGCAAGGTCTATACCCGCCTGGCTGAAAAGATACAGGAAAACGGCGGAGAAATCCGACTAAACAATCCCGTGCATGAAATATCAAAAGCAAATGACATACTTCTGGTAAAAGGTCCGGACAAAACTGAGCAATATGACCGTGTTCTTTTTACCGCATCACCCGAACGGTTGTCCTATGTGATTAAAGGCATGGGCAAATATTATCTGGATTCTTTAAGGAAAATAAAATACAAGGCGAACATCTGCATGATTCTGGAGCTAAAAAAAAGCCTTTCGCCAAATTACTGGATGACTGTTGCCGACAAGGATCTCCCCTTTGTGCTTATTATTGAACAAACCAACCTTATTAAAAACCACAGGTACAACTCACATGTTGTTTATCTGTCACGATACATGGATCCGGCCCATGAACTATTCCAGAAGGATGATGATGCTATCAGGACATTATTCCTTACAGGGCTTAAAAAAGTTTTTCCGGATTTCAGCGAGGATTGGATTATAAATACACATATCAACCGCGCAATGGACGCTCAACCCGTGGTAAGAACCGGATACTCCAAACTCATTCCCGATATGGATACCCCTATGAAGGGTTTGTATCTTGCGTCCATGGCACAGATATATCCCGAAGACCGGGGCCAGAATTATGCTGTCAGGGCAGGGATGGACGCTGCCGGGAAAATATTGGAGGAATAATAAGCTTGCATTCAATGAATGTCTGTACGCATTCCACGTCAAAATACGGGCGCTGAATCACCTCTCTTATGCGTTTTGTTTGTGACGCGCCGTAAACGTTTGATTAACATTATCTTTTTATGTTTCTGCCATACAAAACTATATATATAATTCCTCTAAAAAAATTTGTTTTTTTTGCAAACTTTTTCGCTCTAAGCAAGTTGTATCAAAGCTTAGAGGAGTATCAATTCTTCTCAATTACTTTTTTCATTTTATATATCTATACAAAAATCATAAAAATCCTTAAGATTTATTTAAGCATACGGTTGTAAAATAAAAGAAACAAGAAATTTTTACGAAAGGAGTATACCAATGGCAAAGGAAGTATTCAGCCGGTATGAAAGCAAGTTTCTGATTGATTCTAAAACCTATAACCGTATCACAGAAAAACTTACGGATTATATGAAACCGGATAAACATCACCAAACCCAAGAATTATATACCGTTTGCAATATTTACTATGACACGGAAGACAATTATCTTATCAGAACTTCCCTGTCCAAACCCTGTTACAAGGAAAAATTAAGGCTCAGGTCATATGGGGAGGTTCGGTCCGACTCCATGGTGTATCTGGAAATTAAAAAAAAATACAATGGCCTTGTTAATAAAAGACGTACTTCACTAAAGCCGGATGAGGCTTATAGCTTTATCCACACCGGAAAAAGGCCTGAATATAAGCATTATATGAATCAACAGGTTATTAATGAAATCGAGTATATTTTATATCATTATAACCTGAAACCCATGCTTTACCTCGCATATGACAGAAAAGCATATTCAGGCAGCGAAGGTTCCTCTCTGCGCATTACCTTTGATACAAACATCCGGACACGAAGATCTGATCTTAAACTGGAAAATGGAGACTACGGTGAACCTCTGGAAAATTTTGATCGATATTTGATGGAAATAAAAACCTCAACAAATTTCCCGTTATGGTTAACCTCTATATTATCGGATAATAAAATATACAGAACCGGTTTTTCAAAATACGGGACTGAATACAGTCAATTACTTAAAAGAATTTTAGGAAAGGAGGAAAACAGGAAATGCTCAGTTCGTTCTTCAGTTCAACCGCAAATGGCTCTGCAATATCTTTAACAGACGCATTGCTTACCATTGTTATGTCATTTATTCTGGGTGGCATAATAAGTATTACGTATATAAAAACCGGAGTTAAAAATGGTCACTCCCAGAATTTTGCCCTAACCCTGGTCATGATTCCCTCGGTTATAGCCGTTATCATTCTTCTAATAGGCAGCAATATAGCCAGGGCATTCAGCCTTGCGGGAGCATTCTCCATAATACGCTTCAGAAGCGCACCCGGGGATCCCAAGGATATTGCCTATGTCCTTTTTACTATGGCGGCCGGTCTTGCCTGCGGAGCGGGATATTACGGATATGCGGTGCTCTTTACGGTTATTTTATGTCTGTTCATGATCGGACTTGGCTTAATACATTTCGGCTCCAAAAAAGGTTCCCATAAACTGTTAAAGATTACCGTTCCTGAAAATCTGGACTATGAAAACGCCTTTGATGATGTCATGAAGAAGTATACCAGCAGCTACGAAATGAAAAAGGTAAAAACAACGGATCTGGGAAGTCTTTATGAACTGGTATACACAATAACAATGGATAACAGCATAAGCCAGAAGGAGTTTCTGGATTCTCTCCGGTGCAGAAACGGTAATCTGAATATAAGCCTGTTGATGAATACGGATGCTGCCGAGTATTGACGTAATTCTTTTTTGCGGAAAAATCAGCATCCAAAGAAAGGAAAACTGTATGATGAATAAGAAATTGCTGCAATTATATATAATAACACTTCTCGTCCCGATAGTCTTTTTATCATCCTGTAAAAAAGAAGCAGAGAACAAAACGGACTACAATGTTTCTCAAGCCGGAAATACCGTTCCAACTCCCGCTTCTTCAGCAAAAACAACTGCGGAAATCGGATCCGGCAATGTCACAGCAATAATTCCTGACGGTATTTCCCCCGATGATATTATCGGAAGTGACGACAGCTACAGCGGATGGGAAAACGAGAACCCTGTCTATATTGAACTGACAGATACTTCGGCTGATTTTAAAGGTACGGGGGTTATCGTAAACAACAGTACCATTACTATTACCGAATCCGGGGTATATGTATTTTCCGGAAAACTGAACAATGGGCAAATTATAGTGGATTCGCCCGGCAAAGGTATCGTTCGCCTTGTTTTGAACGGAATGTCCGTTACCTGTCCGGACAGCGCGCCGCTTTACGTAAAAAGCGCAGACAAAACGGTTATCTCATTACAGGATGGAACCCGGAATTATATTACGGACGGAGAAACTTATATTTTCCCTGATTCTGAAACCGATGAACCCAACGCCGCCATCTTCAGCAAGGATGATCTTACAATTAACGGCACAGGCACATTAACAGTAAAAGCAAATTTTAATAACGGTATCACCAGCAAGGATGATCTGGTTATAACCGGCGGCAGCCTTTTTATTGATGCTGCGGATGACGGCCTCATGGGAAGGGATCTTGTCGCGGTGACCGGTGGGAATATTACCATTGTTTCCGGCGGGGATGGAATAAAATCGACCAACGATACCGATGCCGAAAAAGGATTTATTGTGATTGGCGGCGGAAAATTTGATATCACGGCCGATGCCGATGGAATTCAGGCCAAATCCTCCCTTTATATCAATGGCGGGGAGTTTACTCTTTCCACCGGCGGCAGCAGTACAAACAGCAGTTTTATAAATAGCGGCAGCCGTCAAAACACCTGGGGAAAGTGGGGAAATACAACCAAACCCGGAATTGCGGATGAAGAGTTACAAAGCGCAAAGGGACTAAAGGCCTCCACCGGAATTATCATTCATGAGGGAACATTTGAAATAGATTCTTCAGACGATGCAATACACAGCAATGACACAATTTCATTAGCAGATGGCATTTTTAACATTTTCTCCGGGGATGACGGGATTCATGCCGACAAGTCCATCAGTATCACAGGGGGTGAAATCAATATTAAAAAATGCTATGAAGGTATTGAAAGTGCAATGATATCCATTTCAGGAGGCAAT
>CAZSVI010000179.1:0-5002 GCA_964610205.1 uncultured Oscillospiraceae bacterium | reverse complement strand
TATCCGTATTAACGCCAATGACGACGGTATCAATATAGCAGGAGGCAACGACGGCTCCGCTGTTAACGGACGTCCGGGACAAAATACTTTCCGCTCCACCGGGAACAACCGCCTTGAAATCAACGGCGGATACATTACGGTCAATGCCGCCGGAGACGGATTGGATGCAAACGGATCCATTTATATGTCAGGCGGCGCTATACTGGTGAACGGCCCGACAAGCAGCGGAAATGGTGCTCTGGATTATGATGGTGCGTTCGAAATCAGCGGCGGATTTTTAATAGCTGCCGGAAGCGCAGGTATGGCCCAGGCTCCTTCGGTCAGCTCCAAACAGAATTCCATTCATATGGTTTATTCCCAGGTACAACAGGCAGATACCCTGATTCATCTCCAGGACAGCCAGGGGAATACTGTGGTTACCTTTGAACCGGAAAAAAACTATCAATCCATAGTTATCAGTTCTCCTGAATTAAAAACCGGAACCACATATACCCTGTATACAGGAGGGAAGTCAACCGGAGAATTATCAGACGGCCTGTATACCGGCGGTATTTATCAAAATGGTACAAAAGCTGCGGAAATGACTCTTTCCGGATCAGTAACCGTAATACGGGGATCCGGTGCATCCGTTGATCCCCGGACAGCACCGGGAGGCGGAAACTTAATGAATCCGGGAAGATTAAGACAGTAATAAACCTGCGGTACTGAAACAGTATAAATTAATACTGTGTTGAAAATCTCAGGGAATAAATATATAATGTTTTTGTCGAAGCATAAACCCAATTGTTTTATGAAAATTTCCGTTTTCCGGTGTTTTGAATAGGATTTTGATATTTTGCGTATGTTTACAATTAATTATAAAATGTTATACTCTCAATAAGAAGTGAACTCGTTCAGCTAAAGCTGAACATCGGAACTTCGGTGGGGGACTCTACCTCCACCGAAGCGGGAACAAAGATACATACCCACCGGAACCGTTAACAAGGAACCCCCCTCATAGAAGTGGGGGTCTTAGAAATTTGATAAACAAATGAAGGGAAGCGTCATTATATGGATATCTTATGTTCGGTTGTTGTCCCGATGTACAATGAGGAAGATGTTCTGGCCGAAACCTACCGCCGTTTAACCAAGGTTATGGGAAAAAGCGGATTTTCTTATGAAATTGTCTTTGTAAACGACGGCAGCCGGGATAAAACCGGACAAATGCTTGGGGAAATCTGTGATAAGGACAACCGGATTAAATTACTGGATTTTTCAAGAAATTTCGGACATCAGGTTGCCATTACCGCAGGAATGGATCATTCTTCAGGACAATGCATTGCCGTAATCGACGGAGACCTTCAGGATCCCCCCGAGCTTATCCCTGAAATGATTAAGCTTTGGAAGGAAGGTTACGATGTTGTATATGGCAAAAGGATATCCCGAAAAGGTGAGAGTTTCTTTAAAAAATTAACAGCCGCTGTCTTCTACCGATTTCTGAAAAGCATGACCGATGTCGATATACCTGTGGATACGGGAGATTTCCGTTTAATTGACCGGCGGGTACGGGATGCTTTAATGCACGTAAAGGAAAAAAACAGATATGTTCGCGGGCTTATCAGCTGGCTTGGGTTCAGGCAGACTGCAATTGAATTTGAAAGGGAAGAACGTTTTGCGGGAGAAACAAAATATCCCCTGAAGAAGATGCTGAAGCTTGCTCTGGACGGTATTACCTCTTTTTCATACAAACCATTGAAGCTTGCTTCCTATCTTGGTACATTTTTTTCCTTAGGAAGCTTCATATATTTAATTTATGTCATTGCCAAACGGATTTTTTCCCCGGGGACAGTTCAGCCCGGCTGGGCATCCACCCTGGCCGTCAGCCTGTTCTTCAACGGTATTACTCTTTTGTTTCTTGGCATAATAGGAGAATATGTCGGCCGCATTTATGACGAAGTCAAAGGCAGACCTTTATATTTAATTAAGAAAACCCGGAACCTTCCAGACAATAAAAATCCTCTTACACGGGATGATTAACCGGAAGGAATCCCTGTCACAGCATCTGTGTGGATTTTATCCCGGTCTTAAGAATTATGCTTCTGAGCAGTGGACTATACATGGCAGGGCTTTTCAGGTTCTTCAAAAAAAGGTTTCCGCGTAGCTCGCTTGCCATTTTCATATACCTTCGCTGGAAACCTTCCAACCCGTCATTAAGAGCAGCCGCAAGATAATAGCCGCTTTTCAGCGCATAACTGATTCCTTCCGCCGAACTGGGACTTATAAAGCCGGCGGCTTCACCTGTCAGAGCACTGTTGTCATCCCCGGTGAATACCGAGGATAACCGTTTTGGTCTCATAATAAAGGAGCCTTCCCTTTTTATTTTTTTACCATAGACCAAACCATTATCACGCAGCCTCATTTTCAACATCTTGAACCTGTCTGAAGCAAGATTATCCTTTTTCAACGCCGAACCGATAATTAATACATTTTTCTTTGTTATAGTCCACGAATAGAAATCGGTTATGGTTTTATCAAAGACAGCGCCATAATATGGAACCGGGGTTTCGGTTTCAAACCATTCCTGTATGGCAATATAATTGGCCGGCATGGACTTGTCCGGAAACATCTCCTTGCGTACAATGGAATGCGCACCGTCTGCGCCTATAATAACCTTTGCCTTTTCGGCATACATCTTTCCATTGTATGAAAAGGCAAACTGAACACCATCGTTAACCCTGCCGCAGGATTTCAAGCAGCATCCCAAAGCCAGATCCACATGCTCCGGAATCCCGGACAGCAACCATTGATCAAAAGCAAGCCTGTCCATATTAAAATAAAATCTTTGATAAAAGCGTTCCATATGGTTGTCAAAATCAATGGTACGCACAAGAAAAATCTGAGGATCCACAAGAACGGAGGTAGGTACTGCCATTCCCATACGGCCAAGCATTTTCTGCGCGTCGGGAGCCAACAGCCCACCGCAGCTTTTCGCATCGGCAGTATTGTTTTCGCCAGACAGATCACGCTTGTCCAGCATCAGTATATTATACTTCCTGTTCAGAAGCCTCGCCAGCGTGCAGCCGGCAGGGCCCGCTCCGATAATAGCAATGTCATATGCCATTTTTTAATACCTCTGCACCTATATAAAAAAACGATGTGCAGCGTACACATCGTTTCTGGTGGGAGAGGGCGGATTCGAACCACCGAAGCTGATTAGCAACAGATTTACAGTCTGCCCCCTTTGGCCGCTCGGGAACTCTCCCATATTCAGTAATTTCAAGCCGCTGAAAAGCGAACAATTTATATAATACAGGAGGATATGTACTTTGTCAATAATAAATTTCAGGTAACACAAGGGGACGGTTCTCCTGTGCTCTACCTTTTTCTCACCACACCGAAACTCATTCCCGTTAGCCTTGAGATTTGTCTAACAGAAAGCCTATTTAAGAGCTTTAATGCTTTTATCACGATCTACTGCATTCATCTTTTGAAATTCAGTTGCATTTTTTGCTCCACAAATCCTGCTGGTTATTTCTTTCGCTTCCTCGTCACTTATACTCCGGCTCTTTTGCTCCATTTCCAAACATTGATCTCAACATCAACACAAGAGAACCGTCCCCTTGTGTTAGGCTAGATAATCTTTTTTTACGGCGTCGTTAATCAGTTCTTTGGCAAAATCCCATAGTTTTTCCGAGCCGTCTTCTATTCTGTGGTTTCGTTCTATTACCTGATCTGCTGAAATGCCATGTTTTTTCCAGGATAATCCGCCGGCGGTATAGTTTAATAAAACAGGCTGCAGACGATCCAGGGCGGCAGCGTACTTTGCTTCCGGGGTTTCCATCAGCTCAAACTCCTCCCAGAGTTCATGCATTTCCCTGCATTGCTCCTCGGGAAGAAGGGAGAAAATCCTGTCCGCAGCTCTTTCTTCCCTTTCCCGTTTATCCAGCTTGGCCGATTCGTCATAGCAGTATGTGTCTCCCGCGTCTATTTCAACGATATCATGCATCAGAACCATTTTGATAACCTTTAATAAGTCTACCCTGCAATTTGTATGCCCGGCAAGGAGAAAGGCCATCAAAGCAAGATGCCAGGAATGCTCCGCGTCGTTTTCATACCTGCTTTTATCAGCAATCAGGGATTGCCGGTATATTGTTTTCAGTTTATCCACTTCAAGGATAAAAGCGATCTGTTGTTTCAGTTTATCCATTTATCATCCCTCATGTGCCGGTGTTCAACTCATAAAATCATTTTCTCCATAAGCTGAATGCTGCGCTGTACGAAAGCTGTCATTGCTTCAGGCTCCAAAGGCTTATGGCTGAGCAGGGCAAGATCGTAAATCTGTTTTACAAGGAGATTTTGCTCCTCCTGCTTATCATTGTTGTCCATGCCTTCCACCAACGCCTTTACAAGTTTGTTATTTCGGTTGATTACCAGTGTTTCTTCTTTCGGGAACATGTGGCTCATGTCCTGTCCCCCGAACATACGGCTCATTTCCTGCATTCTTCTGGAATGCTCGGACAAAAGGATCATTGCCGGCGTTGACTCGGATTTCAATTTTTCAACCTGAACCTTTAAATCCTTGTTCTCAAGTATATCCTTAAAGAGCTTTTCTATCTTTTCGGCCAGTTTTTTTGTTTCCTTTTCATTTTCACCGTCTGTTCCATCCTTCATATTGGTGGTAATATCGGCGTCAACCCGGAGGAATTTCACGTTGGTATTCTGTGATTCAAGGAAGCTGATGAAATGGTTGTCTATCATTGTATTTAAAATAATAGCCTCCATTTCATTCTCCCTGAACATGTTGATATATTGGGCCTGCTGCTTGATATCCGTAACATAATAAACCGTGTTATCGTGTTTTTCCTTGTTTTTGTCCAGATATTCCTGCAGTGTTACATGATTTTCATCAATGGTTTTGAAAAGAATAATATCCTTTACCTTATCGTAGAATTTATTCTCCCGGATACACCCATACTTAACAAAGGGATTTATATCACCCCAGTATTTAATGTAGTTTTCCTTT
>CAZSVI010000178.1:0-5063 GCA_964610205.1 uncultured Oscillospiraceae bacterium | reverse complement strand
CCGTTCATTTATGAACAGAATCAAATACACAGTTGATTTAAGGTAAAACGGTTATTTAAGAGGAGAGGTGTCAATATTGAAGATATCTGACACCTTCCCTGTTCTTATCTATAACGAGGAACCAAAATGGGCCTCCGCCCCACATCTGTAGGCAACGGGTACAGATTTCCTCTATCAGGTGGTGGGCATATCTTGCGGGTCGCTCATTGCTGGATTTTTCACAGCAAAATCCTTTACTCCCACCTCGATAGAAGAACCTTCTCACTTCGTGATAAGAACCTTGTTGCTGTGTGATGAAATTACAAGTAATTGCTTACCTGTTGCAATAACGGTGCGTTGAAATTGCTCACGCTGTTATATAGTATTCTGCAGCTGCAAGGAATTTGCTTCCATAAAAATTTGATAATTGCTTCAATTTTGACGATAAATGTTTAGAGGTGATATTTTTGAATATATATTGCCAAATATTAATTTCTACTTTTACCATATACATCTTTCTGTTAATCCATGTTCTGCGTTATGGTTTTAAGCAGCGTTTAAACCGCTTATTTCTCTCGGCAACGTTATTCCTTTCAATATGGACAATGGGTAATGTATTGATTTTTTGCTCGGCAACGAGTGAATATTGCCACTTTTGGTACAAGGTCGGTTCTGTCGGCCATTGCTATTATTCAGTATGTATCTTGCATTTTTATATCGTGTTTACCGGAAAAGGTGATTTTTTCAGAAAGAAGTGGCGTTATATTCTTCTTTACTTTCCGCCAACGGTTTTATTATATGGCTTTTTAACCGGTAATGTCATTATTAAAGATTTTATTGTTGCCGGACAAGGAATAATATATACGACTGTTGTATATTCCTTCTGGTTTTATTACTATTCATTTATTCATCTTTCTTATTTGTCTATTGGATTTGTTATTGTTATAGTATGGAGAGTAAAACTGAAATACGCGTTTGAGATCCAACAATCGCCGGCAATTATATCCCCTTTTTTTGTATCAATGGTATTCGGTATTTTTTTTGGTTTTTATTCGGTAAATACATCTACAACTTATCTGTATATTATGCTCCCGGCTGTTTCGATCTTCGGAACAATGGGAACATGGTTTGCAACGGTAAAATATAAGCTTACGATACTGACGCCTTCTCTTGCGGCTGAAAATATACTAAGTACCATGGTTGATTCTGTTGTACTTGTTGATTACGACCTGAAGATACTTACGGTTAATCAGGAGACCTGCAGGATGCTGAAGTATGAAGAGTCGGAACTGAAAGGAAAAGAGCTTGGCATGCTTTTTAACGAAAAAGATTCTTTTCATAAATATGATTTTACAAAGATGTTAAAAAGCGGGCAGATTCGCAATTATGAAGCAAAGTTCAAAGCAAAGGACGGTACTAATATTCCAATTGCTTTTTCTGCTTCTGAATATAGAGATAAACATGAAAAATTTATAGGTGCTATCGTAATATCCAGAGATATTACAGAGCAGAAAAAAGCTGAGAAGAGCTTAAAGCATCTTGCAAACCATGATTTTTTGACAGGCCTTCCAAATCGCCTTTTGTTTAATGAACGTCTCAGGCATGCGAGAGCAATCGCGGACAAGTGCGGCACCATGATTGCTGTTATGCTTATTGATATAGATCGATTTAAGGAAGTAAATGATGTATTAGGTCATGATATAGGTGACAGGCTTCTGGTAAAAATTTCTGAAAGATTAAGAACATCGGTTCGTCACATGGATACGATTGCTCGCCTTGGCGGTGATGAATTTATATGCATCATCAGTAACATAAAATGCGAAAGTGATATCAACAGGGTTGCAGACAAGATACAACAAGCATTCGTACCTAAGTTTGATATTGAAGGCAATGAATTAAAAGTTTCGGTAAGTATAGGTATTAGCCTTTACCCTCAGGATGGAGAGAATGCCGATGTATTGGTAAAAAATGCTGATATAGCCATGTATTATGTTAAAAATCAAGGAAAAAACAACTTTAAGAAATATACAAAAAACCTTGGCGTTGAATGCTCTGAAAGATTATTGTTTGAGAGCAAACTTCGGAAAGCTGTTGAGCAGAATGAGTTTGTTGTTTACTATCAACCCATTGTAGATGTCAATATAGGCAAGCTGATCAGCATAGAAGCTCTGGTACGCTGGCAGCATCCCGTAGACGGATTGATACCCCCGATGGAATTTATACCTGCCGCCGAGGAAAACGGGCTGATAACACAGATTGGAGAATATGTATTGCGAACGGCATGCAGGCAAAACAGCGAATGGATTAAAACGGGCTTATCAGAAATACCCATTTCAGTGAATCTGTCTCCAAGTCAATTCCGGGAAAAAAATTTAACTGAAAAAATTATGAAAATTCTTGAAGAGACCGGCCTTGAATCCCGTTACCTGCAGTTTGAGATCACCGAAAGTACTGCGATGTCTGATGCGGAGAGAACATTAAGCATTTTAAACAGTCTATATGAGAAAGGAATTACATTTATCATTGACGACTTCGGAATAGGATATTCTTCACTCAATTATCTCAGAAAATTTCCTATCAGTACAATTAAGATAGACCGGTATTTTATCCGGGATATTATTCAAAATCCCAATGATGCGGCAATTATCACTGCTATATTTGCAATGGCTCATACCATGAATCTTAAAGTTATTGCAGAAGGGGTTGAAACCCGGGAGCAACTGGAATTTTTACGATCACTGCAATGGAAGCCGATTGAGTCTATAAAATGCTACGGCGCCCAGGGTTTTTATTTCTATAAGCCTGCTCCGGCTGAGGCTATTTCAGATATTTTGTATAAAAAAAGCATAAGCAGTAATGAATCATATTTGGGTAAACCTCAAATAGTATGATCTTAAACGAGGAATTTAACAAAAAACCTCCCAATACTTTTTACGCAAAAAAACAGGCATTTTAAACAAAAAAAAGCTTCCAATTTTCGATTCATGCAAAAAAACAGTCGATTCATGCAAAAAAACAATATTCAATACCATAAAATACCAAACCAACCGTTTGCCATTTTAAGGGATATGTATTAAAATGGTAAGTGCTTTCTGAATTTTCAACGAAACATAAGCTATAAAAGTTTGTCCTGGAAAAAGAAATATTAGTGAGGATATCTATGGTTGGAAAGATAATAAACGGGAAATATCAGGTTGCTGAAAAATTGGGAGCCGGTGGTTCCGGAGAAGTATATAAGGCATGTCATATTCACCTGGGAAGCCCATGGGCATTGAAATTTATACAAACTCCTGAAAATTACGAGACAAACGAGCTTGAAATTCTGAAAAATTTAAATCATCCGGTGTTTCCGCGATTGGTGGATGTTATTCAGGAGGCAGGAGAAACCATACTTGTATTCGATTATTACGATGGGCCGAACATGCAAAAGCTGATTGAACAGTATGGGAAGATAGAGGAGGAGAGTATTTTGAACTGGGCGGTTCAGATTCTCGATGCCCTATCCTATCTGCATAATAATTTTGCGGAACCGATAATCTACAGGGATCTGAAACCCTCCAACATTATAGTTCTTCAGGATAACACAATTAAATTGATTGATTTTGGAACGGCGCGGCTGTATAAGCATGAACACCTGGATGACACGGTTTATCTCGGAACGCCGGGCTACGCGGCGCCCGAACAATATGGGTGCGGACAAACCGATGTCAGAACAGACATCTATAATTTTGGTATGACATTATTTCACCTTGCCTCCGGAAGGCATCCGTTACAATGCAATGAAGCCCGGTATGACAGGTTTTTGGTTGAAGCCGGAATATCTGAGAAACTCGGTTCCATAATATTAAAATGTATTGCGAAAGATCCCGATGAAAGGTTTTTTAATACGGAGCAAGTAAAGGAAGCGTTCGGTAATGCGGCGCATCAGCCTTTGCTTGCTGCTTGTCCGAAGGTTATTGGAAAAAACGCTGTTGAAATCAGCGTATCGGGAGTTCAAAGCGGAGTCGGGGTGACGCATTTCTGCATGTTGTTCGGAATGTGGCTGCGAAACAGGGGGTATAGAACAGCAGTTATTGAATGCGGCGAGAATAGGGATGCCTTGGCATTATGTAAATTAGTCGAGAAGGGTAACCAGGTAAGTAAAAACGGTTTTTTCCGGATTCAGGGCCTGTCTGTTTATCCTTCCATGGGAAAGGAAAAAATTGATAATTTTAAACGCTATGATTATGATTACATATTAATAGATTACGGTATACATGATGAATATATCTCCGCGATGATGCAGCGCAGTGATATAAAACTGGTAATGGCTCCGGGTGCCGACTGGAAAATGGGACAGGTGGATTCGTTCCTTAAAAAATACCCACATACATTAACGGATCGGAATACCTTTATATCATTTCCTCTTCAGAATCAAAAGTCTGTTAGTATTATTAGGAAATATTTCAGACTTACAAATATGATTACCGTTCCCTATGCCATAAATCCATGGAAACCGGACACAGGCGTTAAAATTGAAATAGAAGCGATATATAAAAAACTGTTTCATGTTGAAACCGGGTCAGGGTTTGTGACGAAAAGGAGGAGAAAGTAATGGCGTTTCTCAGGAAAAAAGCCAGGTTTCCATCCATAATGCTGGTGATCTTTCTTATTATCCTGTTAATCGGAGCAGTTGCCGGGGGTTTGTATCATCTTTATGAAATTCGGTTGAAAGGTTTACAAATATATTATGATGAGGAAATTCAGGATTTGAAATTTGAGCTGTATATGCTCGAACGACAGGTATTTGTTCCAAAAGAAGACATTCCATATGGTAGTGTATTAAAGCCTGAGCTTTTTCACAGGACAAACATGAAGCTGTCCATAGAACAGAACGCGTTACTGGATGAAACTGATATGGGGAGAATTAATACTGTCATGCTGCCGGCGGGAATTCCCGTTGTAAAATCCACGACAGACCATGAAAAGGTTTCGGATGATATCAGGGAGCAGGAGTTTAACATGTTTCTCATTCAGACAAATCAGAAGGCCGGGGACTTTGTGGATGTAAGAATAGTATTCCCAAACGCGGAAAACTACATCGT
>CAZSVI010000177.1:0-5283 GCA_964610205.1 uncultured Oscillospiraceae bacterium | reverse complement strand
AAATACTGGAGACGGCCAAATACAACCAAATTCACCTCCACAGAGATCTTAAAATAGACTTGTATTTCTTCGAGCTTGTTTGTGAGCCCGAGAATAACCATAAGCCTAATTCTTGCCTTTTGGCCGTTAACCGCTCCGCTGTGAATCACACCGTATTGTTTAAGACGGGCGCCACCTCCTTCATAGTCATAAATACCGTTGGCAATGCCGTCATAGCACCGGCTGCATACGATAACCGGGATGTTTTGAGAAACAGCTTCCTTGATTGCCGGAACAATGGACGGAGGCACATTTCCAGCGCCGAACCCTTCAATCACAATTCCTTTCACACCAGAAGCCAGCGCCGCACGAATCAACGTATCATCCATTCCGCTGACGACTTTGATCAGCTCAACTTTCTGTTCAATGCGGGAAACAGGCCCTAACCGGGTAACAAAAGGTTCCCTTGTATAAATGACCCGGTCATTGTAAACATTCCCTATTGAGCCGTGAGGAGAACGAAACGCCGCAACATTATTTGCATGGTTTTTGATAACCTCCTCCGCAGAGAAAATCTCTTCATTAAAGTACACCAGGACCCCCTTCCCGATAAAATTCGTATCCGCAGCGACACGGATAGCTCCGACAACATTGCCCAGTGCATCCCCATATGGCTCGTTATAGCTTTTCATTGCGCCGGTAAAAACAGTCGGTTTATTGGAAGACTGGACAAGATGCGCCAGGTAGGAAATCTCATCCAGTGTATCCGTTCCCTGCATAACCACAGCACCGGCAACATCCTCCCGCTCCAGTGTGCGGTCAATCGTTTTTGTTAATTGAAAAGCGAACAGCGGGGTGAGATGAGGACCCGGTAAATTACTGTATTCAACCAACTCTGTCTTAAACTCGTTATCACTGGAAAGAAGCATATCAAGAACATTTTTATCGGTTTTGCCCGGAATAATTTTCAGACTGTGACGGTCATAGCTGGAATTGATCGTTCCTCCCGTAGTATAAACAACAACTTTCTTTTCGGACTGTCCGGATGATTCTCTTTCTATCATACATCTGCTCCTATTATAACGGCTATAAATTAATTATACGCTGTCTGGCCTTCTCAATATGTTCACCCGCAATTTTTTTTGCTGCCGTAACATTCCTGCCTTTTATTGCTTCCAGGAGTTCGTGGTGTTCCTTAGTGACAACACTCTTCTTGCTGCGTTTAAAATCTATCAGTAAAACTCGGCTGAGCTTATCCAATACGTTATGATAATATGCTGACAATAGAGAATTATTTGCAGTTTCAATAAGGAGGGAATGGAACTTGAAGTTTATTTCGAGGTATTCTTTAAAGCTGTTTTCATCCATAACGTCAAAATGGACGTTTGCTATGCTCTCAAGCTTTTTTAACCTGTCAGGGACCATTTTTGCAATAACTTCGTCCATGATGCCAACCTCAAAGATATTCCTAAGCTGAAACAGATTATGTATATCACTGAACGATATGCTTGAAATCGAGTAACCCTTGTGGGGCAGGATTTCTACATACCCATCAAGGCTCAGCCGATTGAGCGCTTCCCTTACAGGTGTTTTGCTGACTTTAAATCGTTCGGCCAGCATGGCTTCGGTCAGCATGTCGCCCACATTGAAACGCACCAGGATGATGTCTTCCTTAAGAGCGGAATAGATTTTATCAACCAGGGATTTTTTTCTTACGAGCATTCCGAATATCCCCCTGAATATTTGATAAATAGACAATATGCCAGTAATATATTACTATACCAATTATATTTAAGATAATAAATTATGTCAATAGATATTCTCGCAAATATCGACAAATTTATTTTATTTTTTTATTAGTATTGCCCTTATACATTCCAATATGAACCTTCTTTATATGCGTACATCAAAAATGTTTTCTGAAGTGCTTTGATTCCCTTGTACCGCAGCTTGTTTGGAATTTGTCTTCTTTGATTTTAATTTCTGAATCTGATTTTCTATCTTCTGAATCTGCATTTGAATCTTTTCAATCTTTTGTTTTTTGGTTTTGGCATCTTCACTGCTTTGATTAATTTTCTGCAATTCCTTTTGATAAGCAGCCTTTTGTTTTTCAAGCCGGGTTATCTCGTATTCGTTGTTATTATAATAGTTGCCTGTTGATGAGATAGATGAAACCAACATCCCATATTTCCCCCTTCCAAATAGTTAAGCACTGATGGAACAATGTAAAAATACACTCCTATTTTTATTGTCTGTTTTCACAAACAGAATTATGGCAATATTGTATCATAATTGTGGCAAAATAGAAAGAAACGCATTGGATCTTAAAAAGGAGATAAAGTTGGGCTATATACTAAAAATATCGGGTTGTTGATAAATACGGTTGTTTAAGTTATGTGCTGAATTTGTACGGGGAGGTTCACATGCTTTTGTCACTGATTCCCCCAAGGGCTGGGGATAATTCTCCCGTATAAAAGATGAACAGCTTGTGAAGAGGCCTTGTCATGGATACATACAAAAGCTTGATATCCAGTTCATTAATTCTGTAATTGTAACTGTTTGCGTTGGCAATAATCACTATATCAAACTCCAGTCCTTTTGAGAGATAAGATGGTACAATTACGATGCCGCTTTTATACTCCTTTTCCTTACCTGTTATTACATGCAAATTTTTTACACTATTTTTCAATATATCGTATATACGCCCGCATTCATCAATAGTCTTGCATATTATTGCAGCAGAGCGGAAAACTTCCCTTGTTTCCTTGTTAATAATATCGGCGGCGGCATCGGCTATATCCCGGATGTCCTTCTTCCGTATTATTTTAACACATTCCCCGTGACGGATTACCGGTTGGGCCTTTAAAAGGTTTTCATCTTCAAGATGACCGATTACCCTGTTTGCAGTTTCCATTATTTCAACAGTTGTACGGTAGCTTTTTTTAAGAGTCAGTATCTCACATTCCCTGTCATTAAAAACATTGTGCCGGACATCATCCCACGAATGTATCCCCCTGTAGGAATGTATCCCCTGGCACAGATCACCCAGAATTGTAAACGAGCTGTCCTTAATGATTTTTTTCAGCACATAAATTTGAAATGCGCTAAAATCCTGCGCTTCGTCAATAATAATATGCCTTACCGGAATTTTTTCATCCATGCCGTATATCCTGTACTTCAAATAAATCATTGGCGCCAGATCCTCAAGTTCGATATACCCTTTTGAAAACTGGGTTAAGGTATGTTTTTTCAAAAATGGAATGATATCCGTCAGTTCGTTGCTGTCTGCCGTTATATCCGGCAAAAGGTTTAAAAAATCCTTATAATATTCAAAAGGATTCTTTTTTTCAATTTGCCGGATATATTCACTTACAATCTTTTTAGATTTTTTTTCCAGCGACTGTATTGCTTCCTCCTGCCGCATGTATAGCCTTTGAATTAAATTCTGCTGATCATCGCTGCTTTTTGAACTGTTTTTGACCTTGTAAAGAAATTCATAGGCTTTTTCCTGTATTTCATTCATTAGCTGCTGCTTTGTTTTTTTCACACCGTATGCTAAATGTTTTTTTATTTCATTGATCCGCGAGGTAAACGGCCACCTTCTATATTCCTCCAGAAAAAGGCGGTTAATCTCTTCATAGGTATATATCATCTGCCCTCCAAGGCTGAAGTTTTTCCTGGGGATATACCCTGCGCCGATTTTTTCAATAAAACCGTCCAGAATATTCTTAAACTCCATTGAGCATTTCAGTTTTGAACAAGCTATCAATTTTTCATCCTCAAGATTTTTTTCAGTTGAATCTGTACTTTCCGAAAAACGGACAAGCTTTTCATTTTCATCCTGTATTTTAAATCTTTTCCTTAAAAGCTCCATTGCAAAATCTCTGAAAGTAGTTTGCTTCACCCTGTCTACGCCCAATTCAGGGAGAACCTCCGAGATATAGTTCAGAAACAGCCTGTTCGGGGCAATAATCATAAAGCTCTCCGGATCAAAGGATCTCTCGAAGGTATAAACAAGATATGCAATCCGGTGAAGAGCTATTGTTGTTTTTCCGCTTCCGGCCACTCCCTGCACAATCAATGGTTTCCACATGTCAGCCCGTACTATTCTGTTCTGTTCTTCCTGAATGGTGGATACAATATCCTTCAGGCGGTTATCGGCACTTGCCCCGAGACATGATTGCAACAATTGATCATTGGTTGTAATATCAATATCAAATATTTCCTTAAGCTCCCCCTTATCAATTGTAAACTGGCGTTTCAAGCTGAGATTCCCTCCGACTTCCCCGTCGGGACTCACATAAGAGGCTTCCCCAAGCCTGCCTTCATAATATAGATTTGAAATGGGAGCCCTCCAATCTACAATAAGAAGCTTTTCATCCTCATCCCGGGAAAGGGATACCTTGCCGATATACAGCTTTTCAAGATTACGGGAGCCTTTTTCCATAAAATCAATACGGGCGAAGTAAGGCTTTTGAACCGCCTTTGAGAGATTTATAACTTTAATTACCTGATATCCCTGTAACTTGCTGTTTACAATTAAATCGATGTATTCCTGACTGGCGTCGGCATTAAAATGCTTCATCCCATAGTCTACTTTTTTATCTGTTTCAGATTTTTCAAGAATGGTTTTTCCCAGGGTTTTTTTTACATATTCCTTCGTATACAGCAGATTATCGTTCTCTGATACATATTCCGAATGCTCCGTTGCAGCCACGACTTTATCCTCCTTATTCTTTCTGGATGTATTCCGGTACAGTGAAGATATTTACGCTATATCCTCCGGCGGTACTGTTCGCCTATAAGAGGAACCGGAATTCCATTGTACCTGATTCCGTAAAAAACTCAAATCCTGTTTTCCTTATTGGAAGGAGTTCAGAGAGTATAAACAGGAAGCGGATTAAAAGATACTTGATTTTTCTGATTTTTTCTTGACAGTTTGGTATTTTTACCGTAATATATACTTAGAAAAACGTAAGAAATACGGCGCTGGAGATTTTGTATACAAATATATATATTATGTTAACCAAGGGTAGATTTTTATGTCTGCCTTTTTTTATTGTATAGGAAAGTATAAATTTTTTAATGATAAAATGATAACGTCAAGCATAGAGGTAGCAAGGGTTTTCAGACATATGCAAAAGAATAGCAGGTATGCGTTAACTTGAAGCACGGGTGTATTTTTTTATACTAACCCTGAAAAAAGATAAACTCTTTTTTCATATAAACCGGTCCGGGTATAAACACCGTATATAATTCCTCTAAAAAAGTTTGTTTTTTTTGCAAACTTTTTCGCTCTAAGCA
>CAZSVI010000176.1:0-5327 GCA_964610205.1 uncultured Oscillospiraceae bacterium | reverse complement strand
AAAAGTAAGAAATTGAAATGTAAACAAGGATTATCAACACAACAATGGATGCTATTGCAGGCCCGACAGAACCCACGTGGAGCTTTATTATGAATTCGGGCGCCAGTTCGAATGAACCATTCGGATATTCATACATATTCTCTCACCCCATTACTGTAATTTTGTATATATAGCATAATTATACCGAAAAACATAATATTTTTCTACCTAATATTCCAATATTTTTTAAAATGGTGTGTCTGTTCAAACTCTCTTGTTTCCGTTAGTGCTGCGATAGCTTAATATAAAGTGCCCTCTGATAGACTCAAAATGGCAGTCACTATTGTGTGTCTATTCAGGGGGTAGCACTGAAAGCCTCTATGCTGTAACGTGACTATTCTATAGTATGGTCAGGTTGAGTTTATTAAATATTTATGACTTTTTGTCTGAATATGATACAATATCGGATAGAATAGTATTTATACCAAACGTAATTCACTCAAGCGCTCATTGAACGGAGAGATTATGATGAACGAAAACTATGGTTTTATCCGTATTGGTGCTGCCGTTCCGGAACTGAAGGTTGCAGACTGCGGTTTCAATACTGAAAAAATAATTGAATTAATGGTAAAGTCTGTGGAACAGAAAATTTATCTTACGGTATTTCCGGAGTTGTGCATTACCGGCTATACTTGTGGAGATCTCTTTCAGCAGTCACTGCTGTTGAAAGAGGCGTTGAATTCATTGAAAAAAATAATCAAAGCATCCTCCGGGTTGGAAAATGTGTTTATCATTGGTTTGCCACTTATAATCGATCAGCAATTGTATAATTGCGCAGCCACCATTCAGAATGGACGGGTTCGGGGCATTGTTCCAAAAAGATATATTCCGAACTACAATGAGTTTTATGAGAAAAGGTGGTTCCGGGAGGGACGGGATCTGGCCGCTGAATCCATGTATTTATTTGATAGCGTGGTTCCATGCGGAATCGATTTGATATTTCAGGATGGGAAGGTTCCTGAACTATGTTTTGCCATAGAGTTATGCGAAGACATGTGGATGCCTGTTCCGCCTTCAAGTATACACGCGTTAAACGGGGCGCTGATATTATGCAATCTGTCGGCCAGTAATGAGATCGTCGGAAAGAGCGAATACCGTGAAATTCTGGTTAAAAGTCAGTCGGGGAGATGTGCCGCAGGGTATGTGTATGTATCCTCAGGGATGGGAGAGTCCACAACGGATCTGGTCTTTGGCGGACAGGCACTCATTGCCGAGTATGGAACGATACTGGCGAAAACAGAGCGTTTTCAAACCCAATCCCAATTTGTTTATTCCGAAATTGATATCCAAAAGCTTCTTCATGAAAGGGCAGGTTCTACTTCTTTTACTCAGTCCGATTTACCGAGGAAAAGCCGAAAAATACGGCTTGACGCCTGGGAGCGCACACCCGGATCATTAACCCGTGCAATTGTAAGGCATCCCTTTGTTCCATCCGATTCGGCGGTACGTGACGAACGATGCAGAGAGATATTTTCCATACAAACCTCCGGTCTTATGAAAAGGTATATACATACCGGCCTTGATAAAGCTGTTATAGGGATTTCAGGAGGACTCGATTCAACTCTTGCCCTTTTGGTTACAATTCAGGCCTTTGACCGATTGAATTATCCCCGGAAAAATATAATTGCTATTACAATGCCGGGCTTTGGCACTACTGATCAGACCTATCGCAATGCCATGGAACTTATGCGCTCCATGGGGGTCGATATAAGGGAAATTAATATAAAGGATGCATGCCTGCAGCATTTTAAGGATATTGGACATGATGAAAGTGTTCATGATGTTACATATGAAAATGTTCAGGCCAGGGAAAGAACTCAGATACTGATGGATTTAGCAAACAAGGAAGGCGGCCTTGTTATTGGGACGGGAGACTTGTCCGAACTGGCCCTTGGCTGGTGTACCTATAACGGGGATCATATGTCCATGTATTCTGTTAACTGCAGCGTACCTAAAACACTTGTAAAATATCTGGTGCAATGGGTTGCGGATTTTGTGGCTGATGAAGCCGCCGCAATGATACTGCACAGTATCATTGATACACCCATAACCCCCGAGTTGCTTCCGCCGAATGAAAAGGGTGAAATAGGTCAGAAGACAGAAGACATCATAGGCCCTTATGAATTGCATGACTTTTTTCTGTATCATATGATCCGATATGGCGCTTCTCCGGGGAAAATACGTTTTCTCGCGGATAAGGCTTTTGAAAATAGTTATGACGGCACGGCCATAATAAAATGGCTGAAGGTTTTTTATAAAAGGTTCTTTTCCCAGCAGTTTAAACGCTCCTGCCTGCCTGACGGCCCAAAGGTGGGAACCATCAGCCTGTCCCCGCGCGGTGACTGGCGGATGCCAAGCGATGCAAGCGTAAGAGCATGGCTGGATGAATTGTCTTAAAGCCAGTGGCTTGTAACAGTAGAACTTTAGGGCATGCGGGTCAAAACACCAAGGAAGTGTATTTGTAACACTGAGAATGAATATATAACGAGGTAAGGATGGGTCCGGCTCCACCTCCATAGGTGGCGGGGAGCATCTTGGTTCCTCATTATAGATAATAAAATAAAGGTTGGCTGGATATGAATAAAAAGAGTGAATTCAATATTGTTTTCTGCCGGATAAAAAAAGTGTTTATCATTGTTTCTGTTGTACTTCTTCAAATTGTATTCTTTAATCAGAGCACATATGGTAACGACGGTGTTCTTGGCATGACTCCCGATGGATTATATCCTGTTAAAAGTAAAGACATAGTGATGGTCTCGGAGGATATTCATATAACAATGGGGGGGAAGGTTACCTGTACTTTTGTTTTTCACAACACCGGAGAAGCGCAGGATGTTTACATAGGTTTTCCGGCTATGTCAAGAATGACCGCAGAAGGCTTGACTCCCGAAGAGAATCTGAGGATACGTAATTTTACAGCAAGGGATGAAACGGGCGAATTGCCGGTTACCCTGGAAGAAACAATCAAACAGGAAAAAAATATAGAAGGATTTGATTCGGGCAAGTACAGGGAATGGTACTGTTTTCAGGTTCATTTTGATAAGGATGCGACAAAAACACTCTATCATACCTATGAGGTCAGCCACAGCTATGATTCAATGGGATTCAGGTCGATGGGGTATATTTTGGAAACCGGAGCCCTGTGGAAAGGGAATATCGGGCATACCAGGGTGACGTTTGATTTGGGCGATATGCCTTTGTATAGTGTTATATATATTCAGCCGGATAAATATTATCATTTTGAAGAGAACAGTCTGGTTTGGGAAAGAAGGGATTTTAAACCTGAACACAATCTGGGAATTACGTTAAACGGAATTTTATATGAGGATGACTCGGCCTTCTTTGAATACTATATTGGAGATCCCATCCATTCTGCGGAAAAACGGAGGGAAGTGGAAGAGAAAAAGAAGCTGTTCAGGCTTGAACCGGAAACAATTCAAAATAACAGGGAGATATATTTGAAGCTATACCATGAAATAAAAAATACCCATTCCGTTGAAGCGGTTTATCTGAAAAGTGTTCTTGGATTGGAAGAGGAGGTGGATTACCCGGAAATAGTTGATTGTGTAATTGAAAAATCATCCCAAACAAACTACGGTGATTCTTATAAGGTTTCAATTGTGGTTTCGGATGCAAATAAAAACGTTAAACTTTGCAGCTATACGGTTTCCGATATGAATGAGGAGGGTGTCCGCCTTGATGGATATAACTCGGATCGCATGGTTTACAATAAAGAAACAGGAAATTATACTCTGGATTTTGAAATAAACAGGCTGTCAAGAGAGCCGTTTTTAGTCAATTTTACCGTGTGGGATGAGGATGGAAATATGGTGCAGAAAGCTTATGTATACCTGCTAAGCGATAAACATTTGCCGTCTTCAACACCAACTCCGGCACCGACGCCCGCGCCGACTCCTGCTGCCACTCCAACTGTTGCCGAAAAGGAAAATATTACGTCAAGCCCAACTCCCGAACTCGTAACAGAAGCATTCAATGATACTGATGAGACTCACGTCTCTTCAGGAATGTTAGTAGGGAGGGATACAAATCTGCTTCTTTTTGCAGTATTTCTGGCTATTATTGTTTTTAGCTTGATTATGGTATTATACAATATTAAAAAGAACAATATGGAAGGAACACTATGGTTTTCACTTCAGATTATCTTTCTTATAACAGGTTATTATTTTGCTTTTCGATTTTTAGCCGCAGATTACAAGATTACGGGCACAGCAGTATCGGAACCTGATACGCTTCCTGTTATTTTATCGGCTATATGCTGGGCTGTAAGCATGATTTTTATGTGGGTGGGAATTACTGCGCTGAAGAAAAAGAAAAATGTATAATATGGCGGTTATTTTTTTCTGCCTCCTTCAAAAAGCCCGTATAAAAATATATTATAGGACAAGGGAAATTTCTCTAAAAACTGTAGTGGCATTATGTTATGGAGAGAATGACGTGGATGATAAGAGACTAACAGAAATGATTGCGAACAGCCGTTATGTGGTATTTTTTGGCGGAGCCGGCGTTTCAACCGAAAGCAATATTCCGGATTTCAGAAGTGAGAGTGGAATATATCGTACGATAAAAAATTATGGACGCTCACCTGAAGAGATACTGAGGCATTCGTTTTTTACGACTGAACCCGGAATATTCTACGATTTTTATAAAAAACATATGATTTTTACCCAGGCGAAACCTAACCGGGCGCATATTGCTCTGGCCAAATTGGAACAAAGAGGGATATTAAAGTCGGTTATAACCCAAAACATCGACGGATTGCATCAGGCTGCCGGAAGCAGGGAGGTTCTTGAACTTCACGGTTCTATATACAGAAACTGCTGTATGGAATGTGGGAAGAAATATAATCTGGAATATGTTCTTTCGCGTTCCGGGCCGTTCCCCACATGTGACAAATGCGGAGGTATGGTAAGGCCAGAGGTTATACTTTATGAAGAAAGCCTGAACGCGCATGTTCTAAGCCAATCGATATCATATATTAAAAAAGCGGACATGCTGATAATTGGGGGTACATCTCTTGCGGTTTACCCGGCCGCGGGACTGGTAGATTATTATAAGGGGGATAAGCTGGTTCTTATTAATCAATCACCAACACCATATGACCGCCGTGCCAATCTTGCTATTCACGATTCCATCGGGAAGGTTCTGGACAATACAATAAATGGGATCCGGTGATTGCTTTAGTGGGATACCGTTTGTGAGAGTTTAACAGATCATTATATAATTCCTCTAAAAAAGTTTGTTTTTTTTGCAAACTTTTTCGCTCTAAG
>CAZSVI010000175.1:0-5468 GCA_964610205.1 uncultured Oscillospiraceae bacterium | reverse complement strand
AAGCTTGTCACCCACCTGCCTAGACCCTAAACCGTTGCAAAAAAAAAAAACCTTTATAGCGGAATTATATAAAATGTAATCCCGGTCGAAAAAAACTGTTACATTTTTATTTCTTATAATACTATTTTCATTCAATGCAAATACTATATACAGTTAAATTGATTTTTACTGCGCCATACTGTAAAACACGGGACATGTACGATAAAGATCAGCATAAAAGCATTAAGGGAGGAGTAACTATGAGTATAAATAAAAGAAAAGAGATTAACCTGCAAAAACCTGTTGAAAAACATTATACTGCCTCATGGTCGGATGTCGGAAAACACAAACAGACATCTCAGGTATCTGTTCCAAATGAAACCGGAGTTATAAACGCAAAGGAGTATGTGGACGGTAATGAAAAATGAGAGTACTGGAAGAGGCATTATCTCGCAAGGGATAATGCCTTTCATTTGATGTATATATGAACTGCTAAATAATTACTTCATTTAAGAATGCGCCCAAAAGGCTTTTCTTTATCCTTTCAGTAAACTCGTTCAGCTAAAGCTAAACGTCGGAACTTCGGTGTGGGTCTCTACCCCCACCGAATCGGGAACAAAGGTGCGTACCCACCGGAACGCACCACAAGCCTCGACCCGTTAACAAGGAACCCACTTATAGAAGTGGGGCGGGGTGGCCTTAGAAATTTGATTAATTACCGATACTGCATTTCAGCCATACGCCTGTATGATTCATACCGCTCCTTTGCGTGTTTTTCAGCTTCCGTAAACAATTCATCCGCAACTTCGGGAAATACGTTGGTCAGTTGTGAATACCTCACTTCACCCCGAATAAAATCCTTAAAGCTTTTTGAAGGTTCTCTTGAATCCAGAATAAATGGATTTTTATCCTCTTCACGAAGGGCCGGATTATACCTGTATAAATGCCAGTAACCCGCCTCAACGGCTTTTTTCTCCTCTGCCAGACTGGTTCCCATTCCGGATTTAATTCCATGATTCACACAGGGAGAATATGCTATGATAAGCGATGGCCCCTTATAACTCTCCGCTTCGGTAATTGCCTTGATTGTCTGGTTCATGTTGGCTCCCATGGCTATCTGTGCGACATATACATACCCGTAGCTCATAGCCATCATCCCCAGATCCTTTTTCCGGATTTTTTTCCCCGCAGCGGCGAATTTGGCAACAGCCGCGGTAGGTGTTGATTTTGATGACTGCCCTCCCGTATTTGAATAAACTTCCGTATCCAGAACCAGAAGGTTTACATCATCCCCCATTGCAAGAACCTGATCCACTCCGCCGTAACCGATGTCATAAGCCCAGCCGTCTCCGCCTATAATCCACTGGGATTGCTTCACAAGATAATCCTTTCTCAGCATTATCTCTTCAAAAGCAGGATGTCCGCTATCCTTCCTTAATGCTTCAATTACTTTTCCGGAAGCCAGCTTTGATTTTTCACCGTCATCGAAGCTGTCCAGCCATTCGCTGAAGGCCTCCCTCAATGTTTCACCAATATCAGCATTTATAGCTTCCTTCATCAAAGCCGCTATTTTTTCACGGATTTGCTTAACTCCAAGATATATTCCATAACCATATTCGGCATTATCCTCAAACAGTGAGTTTCCCCAGGCAGGGCCTCTTCCGAACGCATTTGTCGTATAGGGTATCGAGGGCGCGCTTGCCCCGTATATTGAAGAACATCCTGTGGCGTTGGCTATGACCATTCTATCTCCGAACAGCTGCGTAATCAGCTTTATATAAGGCGTTTCACCACACCCCGGACACGCTCCGTTAAATTCAAAGAGCGGTCTAATAAACTGGCTCCCCTTTAATGTTTTCGGATCCGTTACATCGTCTTTTTCTGTTACCGAAAGGCTGAATTCCCAGTTTTCCGATTCGAGTTCTATTTCCTGTCCGGCGTCTTTCATAATTAAAGCTTTCCCCGGTGCGGGGCAGATATCCGCACAGTTGCCGCAGCCTGTACAATCCATCGGACTTATTTGTATACGGTATTGATATTGATCCGGACCTTTACCTTTGGCCTTCAGGTATTTGAATGTATCCGGAGCTTTCCGGGCTTCCCCGTCATCCAATAAAATAGGCCTTATAACCGCATGAGGACAAATATACGCACACTGGTTGCATTGAATGCACTTATCAATCTGCCATTCGGGAACCAATACCGCAATCCCTCTTTTTTCATATTTCGTTGTTCCTACCGGAAATTTTCCGTCTTCCATTCCCAAAAATGCGCTAACCGGCAATTCATCTCCTTCATGCCTTGCCATCGGCCTTTGAATGTTCTTCACAAATTCAGGTTCATTCTTAACGGGGAAAACTTCGTCTTCCGCGTCTTTCCAAGCTTGTGGAACATGCACCCTTTTCAGGGCTTCCAACGATCTGTCTATGGCCTGTATATTCATATCCACAATTTTTTGACCCTTCTTGCCGTATGTCTCATTAACAGACGCCTTTAAATAACTGATGGCATCATCGACCGGAATAATTTCCGCAAGCTTGAAGAACACACTCTGCATCACCATGTTAATCCGGTTTCCCAGTCCCGCTTCACCGGCGATATCAATGGCGTTAATGGTATAGAATTCAATATCATTCCTTGCAATAAACCTGCGCATGGATGCCGGTATTTTTTCATCCAGTTCATCTTTGCTCCACTGGCAGTTGAGGACAAAAATTCCCTGTTTCCGAAGCCCTTTCAGCAAATCAAAGTGATGTACAAAGGAAGGGTTATGACAGGCTATATAGTCCGCGTTATATACAAGGTACGGAGAGTGTATCGGCCTGGGACCGAACCTCAGATGAGACACCGTAGATCCTCCGGATTTTTTGCTGTCATATGAGAAATATGCCTGGGCATAAAGGTTTGTTTTATCTCCAATAATTTTAACAGCGGTTTTATTTGCTCCTACCGTTCCATCGGATCCCAGCCCCCAGAATTTGCAGCTGATGGTTCCGGGAGGTGTTGTCTGAATAATTTCCTCCTCGGCCAAAGAAGTATTCGTAACATCATCAACAATACCAATGGTAAACCTGTCCTTCGGGTTTTCCTTTTTCAGATTATTGAAAACGGCAAGGATCTGTGAAGGCCTTGTATCCTTTGAACCAAGTCCATACCGCCCACCAACGATTCGCGGCTTTTCTTCCTTTTGATAAAACATATTCACGATATCAAGATATAACGGTTCTCCTTCTGCGCCGGGCTCTTTGGTTCTGTCCAGTACAGCGATTTTCTTAACATTGACGGGAAGAACTTTGAGGAAATATTCACGGGAAAAGGGCCTGTATAAGTGAACCCTTATGGCTCCCACTTTCTCTCCTCTGTTAATGAGGTAATCCACCACCTCATCTACTGCATCGCAGACAGATCCCATTGCCGCGATAACATATTCCGCGTCCTCAGCGCCATAATAATTGAAAGGCCGGTAACTGCGCCCTGTCAACCTGTTAATTTCCTGCATATACTGGTTTACGATACCGGGAACAGCATCATAAAACCTGTTGGACACTTCCCTGTTCTGGAAATATATATCCGGGTTCTGCGCCGTACCTCTGACTACCGGATGTTCAGGATTCAAAGCCCTTTCACGGAATTCCTGAATTGCGTTATAATCCACCAGTTTTTTTAAATCTTCATAATCAAGGGTTTCAATCTTTTGCTGCTCATGGGAGGTTCTGAAACCGTCAAAAAAGTGAAGAAAGGGAACCCTGGATTTAATCGCGCATAAATGCGCCGCAGCCCCCAGATCCATAGCCTCCTGTACGCTTGATGATGCCAGCAGCGCAAACCCTGTTTGACGGCAGGCCATTACATCCTGATGATCTCCGAAAATGGACAAGGCATGGGCTGCAATTGCGCGGGCGGATACGTGAAATACGCCGGGCATTAGTTCTCCGGATATTTTATACATGTTAGGTATCATTAAAAGCAGCCCCTGGGACGCGGTATATGTTGTCGTTAACGCGCCGGCAGCCAGCGAGCCGTGTACAACACCGGCCGCTCCGGCCTCCGACTGCATTTCAACTACTTTTACGGGTTGATCAAACAGGTTTTTCATTCCATGAGCCGACCATTCGTCCACCAGCTCCGCCATTGGTGAAGACGGCGTTATGGGAAAGATTCCGGCAACCTCGGTAAACAGGTAAGAGGCATATGCGGCAGCGGTATTTCCATCCATTGTTTTCATTTTATCTGGCATCTTTATCCTCCTTCATACATGCAAAACAATACTTGGTGTTTATATAACGAGAAACCAAAATGGGCTCCCGCCCCACCTCTATAGGTGGCGGGTACAGATTTCCTCTATCAGGTGGCGGGCATATCCCCCACTTCGATATAATGGTGTGTTGCAATTGCTTCCGTTGTTATAATAAAACACAAATAAATCTTACATGGTATATATTGCACTCCGGTTTCCTGTTTTACTCATAAAATTTTCGTACTAATATTCTGCGGATTTAGTATGTATAAGCTGATCTAAGTTTATATGTCATTCTGAGCGAAGCGAAAAATCTTTTCCCGAGAAAATGAGTAGAATTCTTCGCTGACGCTCAGGATGACAGTCATGTCAATAATTCAGTTCAACTTAAATAGATGTGGAATACAATCATTATGGAAATTATGGAATTGAACTTTTTATCCAAAAGCTATTGAGATTTTCAGTAGTTTGTTTTATAATACTATCTGTCGCATGTTTCGGGGTGTAGCTCAGCTTGGTATGAGTGCTTGCTTGGGGTGCAAGAGGTCGCTGGTTCAAATCCAGTCACTCCGACCATGGGGAGTGTCCTTATAGGATCTGAGTATCCTATCAAGGACACTCTGTTTTTTTATGCTCAAAATGTGGATTCATGCGATCCGCGCCGGGGTGTAGCTGACGGCTACGCCCATCCGGGGCAGTACCGCACCTCGGGACAAAATGTCCCGAAGCTGCATACAGGCGTGTCCAATGCTTATTTTCTGCGTCTTGGTGATTAAGGTTAGATTACTTTCGCAATCATTTGAATAAGATTATAATATTTTCCGTTTTCAGCTTCCCTCATCTTTATATCTTCCTCGATACCTTGCCAATAGCTGGTATGCCATTCATCCCACGACTGTTTACAGCAGAGCATTTCACGAATGTCAATAATTTCAATACCTTTTTCTGTTTCCCATAAGTTTTTCCACCAATCAAGAGAATGAATAGTCCTTGCCACCTCACTATTCCAAAACGGCTTCATTTCATCAGGGACATTTCCCCCAAATTCATACTTTATGCCGGGAATCGCCATGGCGATATAACCGCCCTTTTTCACAAAAGGAATGAGCGACGGGAGCATTTCCCTCGTATCACCGAAATGATGATAAGCGTCCACAGTAAACAACAGGTCAAAATATCCGTTTGCGAAAGGCAAGCCTTTGGTCGCGTCTACGGAAATGGGAACGGCCTTATCATCAATCCCGATAGATTT
>CAZSVI010000174.1:0-5541 GCA_964610205.1 uncultured Oscillospiraceae bacterium | reverse complement strand
CTAATCAAAGGCAGTTTAGAGGCTTATTTTTCTTTTAGGCTGTCAAACGGAGGATAATTTGCAACTATATTTTAGTTGCATTAAGTAATTCGGATATCTCCCGTAGAGCAATGTTTTTATGGATTTATAAAAAGGCTAAATATTGTTATAATAAGTATAAACTTAAATGAAAGGTCCATATATTACTACATAAAATATCTTTTGTGAAGTATTATAACGGTTGTTGAGCATTTTTTATCAAATCAATTGTTTCCAATAGCTTATTATTTAGAGTTTGTCAACGCCTGAGTAGTAACAAAACATTAATGAAATATCAAGTCTGATATAAAATACTTCCTGTTGATAAAATTTCCTGTAGCATACCACTATCATCATTATCACTTCTAAAATATGCGGCTCTATTCTGACATCAATCCTTCTACGCATTTTATACAACTTAGATAAAATTTCTAAATAGTCTCCCTTTACCTGAAATAAAAATATTAAAACCGGTGAAACAAGTACAAAAAAGGGATTGTCAAATAAACCCTGTATAAACGCTAAATAATATATACCAACATAGTTACTGATTTATAACCCGAATACAGTCATCATCATATAGTGTCAATTGTGAATAATCATCTTCAAATTGTCCTGGCGCCTATATCACAGAAGAGAATGCTGTATATTCCGGCGTCGGAAGCATCAAATGGTTCTGCGCAGGTTATCTTTACAGGAAAAAGATAACATAAAATAGTTGACATACAATAACATTATATGTTAATAATTAGGCAGCGATATATTTGGGGGGCAAAGAAGGTTTATTGTTCCCTGTAGCAAACGGTTGTGTGGCCAGGGTACTACGGGATATGGTGGATTCCCTGCAGGATGCCAGGCATGAGGATATATTCTGGACTATCCGGCAGATCGTGAAAAGACGGGATTTTGTCTGGATATCAATTGACACTCTTGTGACGATTGCAGTATGATAGGGATGTGCCAAGGGCATGTCCCTTTTTCCGATTTTAATTTGAGAATCTGTATACTATTTTAATTTTATAATGCGGATACCTGAATGCTCTTGGTATTTGATATTTTTGCTCTTTTTACTCTGAAAGTGTACGGTATTAATCTGAGAATTTATGATAGATTAATTTGAGAATCTACACCATCGCGGGATGGGAGAAGTTCCCGGTTGTTTCTTTTCAAAGGTTGGAGAAAAAACTTATGACAGGTCAATTGATAAATTATATCATGACTATAAAAAGAACAGGTAATCTACTGGGCAGTCGCTTGATTGCCCACTTGTTTTATTAGTACGTTTACTTAAAGATTAAACTTTTCTACAGATTGATTGTATGGAAAACGGTTTGCCCCGGAAGAAGCTTTACCTGTTGTAACTGGCTATGTGAATCTCCCCATTTTGCAACGATGGTATAAAATCCGGGAGGCAAATCGGCAATTGTGAAGTTTCCGTTCAAATCTGTTCTTTCTTTACATACAGGGTTAATGCTTTCATACCCGAAGAATAATAATATCTCCACATCTTTTATAATGTTTTTTGTTTTTTTATTATATGTAATACCGGTAATTCTACTGGAATAATCATTTTTTTCATTCATTACAAAAACGTGAACATTTTGTGTGTTAAGTTGCATGGGGTTCATATTCATATTTTGTTCCTGATCCAGGTCCTGTGAGTTGAATTGGATGCTTTCTCGTTCCGTCGTGACCTTTTCCTTTTGATTATCCATTTCCTTTTCCAATTTCTTATCCCCTCCTAAAATGCCATGTTTCACATCTTTATGAACTTCAGGGTTTCATTATAAAGTCTATGAAACTTATGAAAACAGTACAAGCGAAAATTTTGAATAAGTAAGAATAGTGGGCTTAGTAGGGTACCCTCATTTTATCATCCCACTACTCTTTCATTGTTAATAATACTTATTCTTTTTTTCAGGTTCTACTTTAGCTTCTGTATCACTTTCAACTTTTGCCTTACTGTCGGAATCTGCTTTATTTTTTATTTTTGTCTTAATTTCAGCCTCAACTTTCGCCTCACTATCTGATTCATTATCGGCATCGCTTTCAGCCTTTTGTCCTTGATTTTGTTTTTGTGTCAGGCAATTGTAATTAATTTGTTTGTTAGTTTGTTTTTGCAAATGTTTTTCGTCTTCTTCAAACTTAACATCCTGATCCGAATCCAGTTCGTTTTTCAATTCCGTTTTCAGTTCAGCTTTTAATTGATTTTTCAGTTCATCATAGTCGAATTCAATCATCTTTATTCACCTCTTCTTTCCTCGCTGTTTCCCGACTCGATATATACTATGCATGTTCAAGTATAAGGTTTACCATAACTCAAAAATTTTTTTGGGAATTTGAAATCTCCTAGAATATTGTATATAATAGAATTTATGGGGTGGGTAGCCCGAAGGAATTTCACCCTCAAGCCCTCTTGGAACCGGACGTAAACCTCTCGACTCATCCGGCTCCCACTAACACACTTTAAACAATTTCCAACATTCAAACAATGTAGGGTTAGCGGAATTGCGATTCAAAATTGTATATTGCAAGCTGGTAGAGCGTTCCGGATGGATTCCCATTCTCTCCACATGTGTTGTATTTGTTTTTGATGTTATATTTCCACTGTTTGGTGCATTCCTATACATGATGGAACTCCGCAATAGACATGAAAACCACTTGAAGCACCCGGATTTGTAATAGAAATCAGTACAAATGGCATTCTCTATGCCCGGTCCAATCACCTGTCAACATATGGTCCTTATGAGGCTATATTCTGAATCCTGATACGATTTGATTTTTGTTTTTTTGTTCATATTTAAGATAACTTATAATACTTTCTCGTATTGCTTTGTTTACATAATGCCTAATTCGATCCCCCAGAATTGTCGCGTGATCAGATACATGTTCAAGATAGCTCTTTAATAATGCATGATTATCGCATGGCTTATATCACCGGTGTGCTTGTAAAGAAGAAGGATTTACCGTCAGAGTCAAACAAGGCAGAATTGCTGGAAATTAGGGAAGACTATTGCATTGGGTGCGGACTCTATGTGAAGCTGTTTCCCGAATATTATGAAATGAAAGAGGCCAAAGCCGTAGTCAAAAAAACACCGGAAGGAGAAGAAGATCTGCGGGCAGTTCGGGAATCTGTCGAAAAATGCCAGTCCAAAGACAATGTTTCTCTGAAACATGTCACAAGTGGATATATGTCAAGCGGTAACTGGGTGATCGACAATTTAAATAACACTTTGAAAATATGGAACGACAAGCTTTCTGAGATTTGGCAGCTTGTATCCCAATCGCCTATGCAGTTCAAGGGAGGTGGCATCTGGAATGTTATTGTCAATATACATGGCGCATTACAAGCCATAGGCCTTGGGCTGCGGGTACTGTTTTTGTCATCGGGGTAGTCAGAACCTGCGGCAGCTTTGAGAAAATAAATAGAAAATAAGGAACAAATCACGGAGTAGCCCAAAAGCAACGGAAATGTCAGTGTTATGCCTTCAAGCGAAACACCATATGCGATAATCACTCCGCTCATCAGGAGTAGCGGTGCCGAACCGAGGTTGACATTTTCAAAGGTCAGGCGTAGCAGCGGACTAACCGGCTTAGTAATATAGTGGTCTGCACACTGGCTGAGTTCAATCGTTGATTATTTCCTTTTTTTGATTTAAGATTAAAGATGGAAAACAGTATCAATAAGGAGACCAACTAATGGCTGATAATAGTAAAAAAGGGACTTTAGTGAAATGCCTGATTTGTATACTTAACAAATATCGTTCAAGAAAGGAGTGTTTGATTTGAGCAACCTGCATCGAATCCACTGGATTGACGCACAGATCAGGGCAAACCGTTTTCCAAACTGCCGTTTAATTGCAGAACATTTTGAAATCTCCAGCCGGCAGGCTTCCAGGGATATTGAATACCTTCGATACTCCATGGGAGCCCCTGTCGAATACGCTGCGGTAAAAAACGGATACTACTATTCGAATGCTGTTTTTTCTCTCCCTCTTTGCTTTATATCCGAAGAAGAGAAAATAAACTTGAAATTCCTCGCAGATCAATACATGGTTATGAAAAATACCCAGGCTGTCCGTCTGGCGGAACTATTCACACGACTTGCCGATCTTGAGCAGGCGCCCGGCGGCTCCCATATGTCATTGCCTGTTTTTCCGGTAAACACGAAGGTTGTGAATATTTTTAGCCTTATGAAAAAGGCCATTGAAAATCATATTGCCATAGAAGTCCGGTATATGAACAATAATAATAAGAAATCCCTGCGGGTGTTTCATCCGTATAAATTGTTCAACAGGAATCAACAGTATTATATTGTTGGCTTTTGTACCTTAAGAAATGAACTGCGTGTACTACGTCTGGACAGAATCCTTTCCGTTGAACCGACGGATACCGCTTTTTCCATTGTTCAATATTTTCAGGAAAGCGATTACAAAGAAGATACCCATTTTAGTTATAAATCCGCATATAAATGCAAAATACGGTCGGACAAAACAATTGATTTCGGAAAATTAAAATCTTCTCTTCAAAATGAACAAGGTTATCTGTATACGGTGGAGTTTACCTCATCAGAAGAATTATTATCACACATGCTGTCACATTTCGATTCTTTTACCATCCTGTCTCCGAATTGGCTTAAAGAAAAATTAAAGGACAGGCTCCGGAAAATTCTTGAACATAATTTTTAGGTACGACATTATACGGCATACCTGTTTTATATAATAACTTTATCATTAAAAAAGGAGTGTTGTATCATGGGTAAAAAAATTCTGGATAATGTTAGCATGGGAATGACATGGACCAGCTATATTTCAAGTGTTGAAGGAGTTCTTCGTTCCGCGGGTTTATGGGAGGGTGAGACATATCAATTAATGGGTATGACAGGAATAGGTTTTCATTTTATTATGCACAGGAATATATGCCCAAGTTCTGTTACGGTATATGACTGGATGAGTGAGCATCTGGCGGCCATGGATCGTATTGGTATCCATACTGACATTTATTGTGTCATGGATATTAATATGAATACCTTCCCTAAAATACAACAGGATGCAATTGACAGAATCAGACAATCAATCGATCACGGTCAAGCGGTTGTTGCCTGGGCGCCTACCGGCTTATTGGAATTTGGCGTTATTTATGGGTACGATGATACCGACGGCGTGTTTTTTGTACAGGAATGCACGGGAAGGCCATGTGATCCCCTGTTATATGAAAATCTGGGGAAATCAGAAGTGCCAATGTTGTTTTACCAGTTGTTTAAGAATAGAGTTGACATTGACATGGAAAAAGCCTTCCGGGATTCTTTGCAATACGCCGTCAATGAATGGAGGAAAACATTTCATGTCAATTGTGATTACTCAAGCGGGCACATAGCTTATGATTATCTTATTCAGGCCATGGAAAAAGGAAACTTCGATGACTTCGGGCTGACATACAATTTGGCGGTATACGCCGATTCAAAGCAATGTATTACAAAATACCTTGAATATATGGATGAAGTGTCACACAGTATTAAAGATC
>CAZSVI010000173.1:0-5632 GCA_964610205.1 uncultured Oscillospiraceae bacterium | reverse complement strand
GAAAGTCAGCTAAAGCTACAGCATCAAGGTATTTTTTATTAGCTGCTTTTGACACAGATGGACCTATTTCCAGAGTGGATAGAACACAAATCAATCCTTCTATGACCGGATCTCTCTTTAAAAGTATATGACCTTTTATAATCATTCTATCAAAAATTGAGAGGGTTACCTCTGAATAGACTCCTTTATATGATCAGTAAACATGAAAAAGTGGGATTATCACGCATTTGATGATATAATATTTTTATCCTAATGAAACGAGAGAGAGGAGAGGACAAGGTACCATGAAAAAGGAAACCTTGAATATATCGAGAATGACATGCGCATCCTGTGCAAGGGCAATAGAAAACAGGTTGAGTGAGTTGGACGGCGTGCATTCTGTGAATGTTAATTTAGCCACTGAAAGGCTTTATTTAGATTATAACGAGGAAATAACCAATGTATCGGATATAAAAGAGGAAATAAGGAAGTTGGGTTATAGTGCGTATGAAAATCAGGATAAAATCAAACGCGAGGTTGTTATACCTGTTATAGGAATGACCTGTGCCTCCTGTGCCAATGCGGTTGAAAAATCAATAAAAAAGCTTCCCGGAATGGAAGAAGTAAGAGTAAACCTGGCTGCCGAAAGGGTTAAAGTGGTATACAATTCTTCCGAAACAAGAATTTCAGAAATTAAAAGTACAATAGAAAAGGCCGGATATAAGCCTCTTGAAATCGAAACAAAAGAGCAGAAGGACATGGAAAGAGAACGAAGGGAAAAAGAAGTCAAATCATTATGGATTAAATTTTTAATCTCCGGTATGTTCACCATACCTTTGTTATATGTTTCAATGGGTCATATGATGGGTCTTCCTGTTCCGCATATTATTATGCCTGATACCCATCCTTTAAATTTTGGGTTGGTTCAGCTGCTTCTGGTTATACCCGTTATTATATCGGGCTGCAGGTTTTATACAGTAGGGTTTGGCAGACTGCTGAGACGTCAGCCGAATATGGACTCACTCATAGCGATAGGCACAAGCGCCGCATTCTTGTATGGGGTTTATGCGATAATCAGGATTATTAACGGAAATATTGAATATGCCCATGAACTATATTTTGAAACAGCAGGAGTGATTATAGCCTTAATTCTTTTAGGAAAATACCTGGAATCCGTTACAAAAGGGAAAACTTCAGAGGCAATAAAAAAGTTGATGGAACTAACACCTGAAACGGCAACGGTTGTACATGACGGCAGGGAAATAACCATACCGGTTGAGGAGGTTGAAGTTGGCGATATTATCCTTGCAAAACCCGGTGAAAGAATACCGGTGGACGGTGAAGTGACAGAAGGCAGTACGTCCGTCGATGAATCCATGCTGACAGGCGAGAGTATTCCAATGGAAAAAAATAAGGGCGACATGGTAACCGGCGCCAGTATAAATAAAAACGGTACAATACTGTTTAAAGCGACAAAAGTGGGAAAAGACACAACCCTTGCCCAGATTATAAAGCTTGTGGAGGATGCTCAGGGTTCAAAGGCTCCCATTGCCAGAATGGCAAATATTATTGCAGGCTATTTTGTTCCGGTAGTTATTATCATAGCGATACTGGCAGGAATTGCCTGGTATGTTTCGGGTACGGCCGTTGTCTTTTCACTTACAATATTTATCTCGGTACTGGTTATTGCATGCCCCTGTGCGCTTGGGCTTGCAACGCCGACGGCGATTATGGTGGGCACAGGGAAGGGTGCAGAATTCGGTGTGTTGATTAAAAGCGGAGAAGCGTTGGAAACAGCACACAATATTGATACGGTTGTGTTTGACAAAACCGGAACAATAACGGAGGGAAAACCTGTGGTTACGGAGATTATCACCGTTGGGAGCATAAGCGAAAACGAGCTGTTAAGACTGTCCGCTTCTGCGGAAAAGGGTTCGGAACACCCGTTGGGAGAAGCGATTGTAACCAGGGCCAGAGAAAAGAATGTGGAATTACCGGGGATTGAAAAATTCGAGGCAGTTCCCGGGTACGGCATTAAATCTTCTATTCAGGGTAAAAGAATTCTTATGGGTAATAAAAGGTTTATGGAAAACGAGGGTGTTAAGCTTGCTTTGCAGGATGATTCGGACAGACTGTCGGAAGAAGGAAAAACAACCATGTTTATTGCGGTGGATGATACATTGCAGGGTCTGATAGCAGTGGCTGATGTTATGAAACCGAACAGCAGAAAAGCCATTGAAAAGCTCCATCAACTGGGCTTGCAGGTTGTCATGCTTACGGGGGACAATCGAAAAACTGCCGAAGCTATAGCAAAACAGGCCGGTATAGACAGGATACTTGCCGAAGTTCTTCCGCGGGATAAGGCCGACGAGGTGAGGAAGCTTCAGGATGAAGGGTATAAGGTTGCCATGGTGGGTGACGGAATAAATGACGCTCCGGCATTGGTTCAGGCAGATATAGGTATTGCCATAGGATCAGGTACGGATGTGGCTATAGAATCTGCTGATATTGTGCTTATGCGGAGTGATTTGATGGACGTTTCCGCATCAATACAATTAAGCAAAAGGACAATCCGGAATATCAGGCAGAATTTATTCTGGGCATTTGCATATAATTCGGCGGGAATACCCGTTGCGGCAGGATTGCTCTATCTTTTCGGAGGCCCCCTTTTAAACCCGGTTATTGCAGCCGGTGCAATGACGTTCAGCTCGATTTCCGTATTGATGAACGCTTTGAGGCTTAAAAGTTTTAAGCCTTCTTAATTAAAAAGGTGATCAGGTAAGTAAAAATCGTTAATTTATCTTCAGAAAAAATATCGTCTTTCTCAAACAGCTCTTAATATATTAAAAAGGTGATTTTTTATATCGGTCAATAAGTAATTTATTACTCACAGAAAAACATTATACAAACAGTGTTACTATGTTACATTATGGCTGTTTTGAATTGACTTACATATAACGCGGGTATATAATCGGAAGAAATTACAGGTCAAACAACTTTGTGAGGACATTATGAAAAGATATAAAATCGTTCTGGTGGGTGGGGGCTCAACCTGGACTCCCGGTTTACTGAAAAGCTTATGTGTTAAGAAACAGGAATTCCCCCTTGAAGAGCTGCGGCTTTACGATATTGATAAAAAGAGGCAGGAAAGTATTGGTAAGTTTGCGGAGATACTCTTTAAAGAGGAGTATCCCGAATTGACATTTTCTTATACCACAGAAAAAAGAGCCGCTTATGAAAATGTAGATTATGTATTTTGCCAAATACGTGCCGGCGGCTATAAAATGCGTCTTCTCGACGAGCATATTCCGCTTTCCCATGGTGTGGTCGGGCAGGAAACTTGCGGTGCGGGCGGTTTTGCTTACGGTATGCGATCGATAAAGGATATGATTGAAATTGTCAACGACGCAAGAAAATACTCCGACAACCCGTGGATTCTGAACTATACCAATCCGGCCGCGATTGTTGCGGTCGCGCTGGATAAGGTATTTCCAAATGATAAAAAGATTATCAACATGTGCGATCAGCCCGTGAATCTTCTTAAGTCATACGGCAAATTGCTCAATATCGATTACAGGACATTGCTTCCTATATATTTCGGTTTGAATCATTTTGGTTGGTTTAAACATCTTTATGACAATCATGGTATCGATTTGGTTCCTGTCATCAGAGAAATGGTATTAAAGAACGGGTTCCTGCCTGCCGACGCCAAGGAGAGGGATCAATCATGGCTTGACACATATGGTATGGTGCGGACAATTTTGAGGGATTTTCCCGATTATATTCCTAATACATATCTTCAATATTATCTGTACCCCGAGTATAAGGCTGCTCATGCAAACAAGGATTATACACGGGCGGACGAGGTGATATGCGGCAGAGAGAGAAGAGTATTCGACGAGTGCGCAAGGGTACAAAGGGACAAGACTGCAAAAGGATCATTGATTGCCAAAAACGAAGCCCACGCCGACATGATTGTTGATGTAGCAAAAAATATTGCGTATAACGGAGGGGGAATATTTGTTATGATAGCAAAAAATAATGGCGTAATCTCAAATTTCCACCGGGATGCAATGGTGGAGTGCACTGCCATAGTTAATAACCAGGGCGTTATGCCCCTTGCTTTTGGAGAAATCGATATTTTTACAAAAGGGCTAATGGAAAATCAATATGCTTATGAGGCGCTGGCTGTGGAGTCATATTTTGAAGGCTCGTACAAAAAAGCTCTTCAGGCATTGACAATAAACCGTACAATCGGCGACGCAGCGAAGGCTAAGGCGATTCTGGATGATCTGATTGATGCGAATATGGGCTATTGGCCTGAACTCGTATGAAACTGATCATTAACGCCGACGACTTCGGTTTAACGAACGGCGTCACCTACGGTATATATGACGCTATTATAAACGGTGTTGTCACCTCAACAACGATGATGGTTAACACTTCGGGCAGCGAGCTTGCTGCGCAGCTTGCAAAAAGCTGCACAAAGCTGAAGGCTGGGCTGCACTTGAATTTGAGTATTGGCAAGCCTCTCACTGTCTGTAAAAGTCTGGTGGATGAAGACGGAAGTTTTATAAAACCCAGTATACTGAAAGACGATGAACAATATGATGAGGAAGAGCTTTACAGCGAGTATGCGGCACAATATGATAAATTTGCCGTGTTAACAGGTAAAGAACCGACCCATCTGGATTCCCATCTTTATCTTCACCAGATCTTTCCGAAGGCGGAAAGGCAAGCAAAAAGGCTTAGTGAAAAAATTGGGATCCCTCTCAGGCAGTATGATACCAAACAGTATAAAGGCGTTTATTTTGAGAGCAGGTTCAAACAAAAGGAGGGTGAAGGATTTACATCGATGAAGGAGAAGCTGAAAATGCTTATTATTGAGAACTCCGAAAGGGAGATCGTCGAGTTGATGGCTCACCCCGGATATCTTGACAGGGAAATCTTTCAAATATCATCATACAGTTATTCGCGTACGGTGGAGGGCGCCGTCCTGAAGGATCCTGAAATAAAAGAATACATCAAAAAAAACGTGGCTGGGCTGATTAGCTTTGCAGAACTTGAAAGGAAACAGAATGTCTGATATTGAGATAAAGAACATAGTAAAAATATACGGAGCCGTAAAGCCCAAACGCATAAAAAAGGGAGCTGACACAACTGTTCCCGAGGGTAAGCGGGCGGTTAATGACGTCAGCATCAAAATTCCGGGAGGAAGCTTTACCGTCCTCGTTGGTCCCTCGGGCTGCGGCAAGACGACACTGCTGCGTATGATTGCCGGTCTTGAGGAGATAACGTCGGGACAAATTAAAATTGGCGAAGTAGATATAACAAATCTGGAGCCTGGCGACAGAGGCCTGGCAATGGTTTTTCAGAACTATGCGCTCTATCCTCACATGACGGTGAGAGAAAATATTGAATTTGGCCTGGTTAATGCCAGAATACCGAAATTTGAAATAAGAGGACGCACCGATCAGGCATTGAAAGTAGTCGGGCTAACCGAGTTTGAAAGAAGACGTCCTTCGAATTTGTCCGGCGGGCAGAGGCAGAGGGTTGCGCTTGCCCGGGCAAACGCAAAAAAAACTCAAATTTTTATTATTGATGAAAAGCTTTCAAATATGGACGCAAATCTTAGATATTAAATTAGTACGGA
>CAZSVI010000172.1:0-5703 GCA_964610205.1 uncultured Oscillospiraceae bacterium | reverse complement strand
GTCATTGTTATGGGAAGAAAAACGCTGGAATCCTTTCCCGGGGGAAGGCCTTTGCCTGACAGAGTGAATGTTGTTTTAACCAACAATAACAGGTACATTGCTGATAGAGTTATTGTAGTGCATAGTATTAAAGAATTGACGGATGCCTTAAGAGACTATAAAGGTGAGATATATGTTTTCGGCGGTGAGAGTATTTATCTTCAATTGTTGCCTTTATGCAGAAAAGCGTATATAACAAGATTCAAAGAGGAATTTGAGGCTGATGCGCATTTGCCGTGCTTTGACAGTCTGGGTGGTTGGAGGTTGGTTTACAAAGGGGAATGGCAAACAAGCAGAACCGGTTTGTTATATCAGTTCACCGAATATGAAAATACAAAACCTGCAAAAGATAATAACATGGGAGGTTAATCGGATGCAAAAAGAATACATCACTGCTTCTGTTAATGGAGAGAAAAAAAAGATAATTAAAGGAATAACGCTTGAGGTGCTGAAGAAGGATTATGAGGATAATGCGAAAACGAAAATTGTAGCAGGAGTCATAAACAATGAGATTAGGGAACTGACATATTCTGTGACTGAAGATTGCAGTATTTCCTTTATTGATTTGACTTCTGAAGACGGCGTCCGGATTTATCAGCGAAGCCTTATATTTTTACTGGTAAAAGCATTTCATGATCTATTTCCTGAAGATGAGATAGAGGTTTGCCATTCGGTGAGCAGAGGTCTTTTTTTTGAATCCACCCGCTCCGGTCTGAATGCAGGAGATGTTTTAAAAATCGAAAAGCAGATGCAAAGCCTTGTGATAAAAGATATTCCTTTCAGGAAAGAGACCATGTCAACCGAGAAAGCAAAGGAATGTTTTTTAGGTAACGGAAGGCAGGACAGATATGGCGCTATTAAATATCGTGAAAAACCTTATGTGAGTTATTATGTTTTTGACAATATGGAGGACTATTTTTACGGCTACATGGTACCTTCCGCAGGGTATTTGTCTTTATTCCGGCTGGAATATGACAATGATGGTATTGTATTGATTTCGCCAAGAAAAACGAGTCCAAACAGTCTGGAAATTCATGAAATACCCAAAAAGCTGTTCCATATTTTCAGTGAATACCGGCAGTGGGTAAATATCCTTGGAGTGGATAATGTGGGTAAGCTGAATGATATTGTCGAGCAAGGGAAAGTTGATGAATTTATACGGATTTCTGAAGCACTTCACGAAAAAAAGATTGCGCAGATCGCGGATATGATCCACAGTGAACGGGAAAGGATAAAAATTATCCTTATTGCAGGACCTTCCTCCTCCGGAAAAACCACTTTTGCTCAGAGGCTGTCAATTCAACTAAGGGTGAATGGCTTGATCCCTGTGAATATATCCCTTGATGATTATTTTGTTGAAAAAGAATATACGCCCATTGACGAAAATGGAAAACCTGATTATGAAGCGCTGGAAACAATTGACCTGACATTGTTCAACCAGCAATTAAACAGTTTGATAAAAGGTGAAGAGGTACTGGTTCCCACATTTAATTTCCTTACCGGGAAACGGGAGTATAATGACAGAAAATTGCGGTTTCATCACGGGCAGGTACTGGTAATTGAAGGGATCCATGGATTGAATCCAAAGCTTACTGCCGAAGTTAATGAAAACCTCAAGTTTAAAATATACATCAGCGCGATTACATCCGTGAGAATTGACAGGCACAACAGAATTCCGACGACTGATTTGCGGTTTGTTCGCAGAATAGTAAGGGATCATCAGTTCAGGGGATGTGCCGCATCAAAAACGATTGATATGTGGCCGTCAGTCAGACGGGGAGAGGAAAAAAACATATTTCCTTATCAGGAAAAAGCAGATGCCATGTTTAACTCTTCTTTGCTTTATGAATTGGGAGTTTTAAAAACGCTTGCGTTACCTCTTCTGCATGGTATTAGCTCAGAACAGCCGCAGTATTCCGAAAGCAGGAGGCTGATTGAATTTTTAAGTTACTTTCTATGTATAGAAACGGATGAAATCCCCTGGAATTCTATAATAAGGGAATTTATTGGAGAATCATGCTTCTATTGTTAACTGAGAGACAAAAGAGAGCATAGATATGCATATGCAGCATAAATTTCGGATAATTTGGAATCCATAACAATGAAGTATTTAGCATAATGTGTTATTTAGAATTGTCTATATCGGAAAGGTTGGTTTATTAATTGAAAGATTCCGTATGGTTAATTGCAACAGCATTGTTTGGAGTTGAAGCTGTTGTGGCAAGAGAATTAAAGCATCTTGGATATGATGACGTATATACTGAAGATGGAAAGGTAACATTTAAAGCTCCGTTATCGGGCATATGTCGTGCTAACCTCTGGCTTCGCTGTGCTGACAGGGTATTTGTGAAAATTGGTGAATTTGAAGCTGCAACCTTTGATCAACTTTTTGAAGGTACAAAAGCCCTTCCATGGGAAGAATGGCTTCCGAAGGACGCGGCCTTTCCGGTAACCGGCAGTTGTGTCCGTTCAACCCTGATGAGTATATCCGATTGCCAGTCCATTATAAAAAAAGCCGTAGTGGAAAGATTGAAAGCCAATTACGGATTAGGAATCTTTCCTGAAACCGGAGCAAAGTATAAAATCGTCTTTTGGCTGTTGAAGGACAAGGTTGTCCTTGCAATGGATACATCCGGAGAGGGGCTTCATAAACGCGGATACCGCAGGAGAACCACATTGGCGCCTCTTAAGGAAACCTTGGCCAGCGCCCTTTTGTATATCAGTCGATGGACACCGGAGAAATCATTGTTGGATCCATTATGCGGTTCAGGAACAATTCCTATAGAAGCCGCTATGATAGGCATGAACATTGCACCGGGGTTGAACCGTTCTTTTGATGCCCAGTACTGGGGCAATATACGCTCTCAGTTATGGGAGGATGCAATTATTGAAGCATGCGATATGGTACTGACAGAGAAACAACTTGAAATATTCGGTTATGACATTGATGAGGATGCCATAGATGCCTGCCGTTTTCATGCCAGGGAAGCGGAGGTGGACAGTGTAATACACTTCCAGGTACGGAATATGACTGATACTTCATCCCGGTTTCATTACGGTATGGTTGTAACCAATCCCCCCTACGGTGAGCGTATGGGAGAAAAAGAGGACAACGCTGTTTTGTACAGGCAAATGTCCGATGCATTTCATTCAAATCTTAAAACATGGTCTTACTATATTATAAGTTCGGATTTGGATTTTGAAAAACACTTCGGCCGTACAGCCGATAAAAAAAGAAAATTGTATAACGGAGGAATCAAATGTTATTTGTACCAGTATTATGGCCCCAAACCGCCATTGGGATAAATGACAGACAGACACCGGAGGAACAAAGCAAAAAAGGACATGGGCAGAATTTTTTCAAATTTGGGTATGGTGAGGTTTATGGATAAAAAAATACGTATATATGTTGCTGATGATAATCAGGATTTTGTATATCTTATAGAGGAATGCCTGAGTGCTTTTCCCGAGTTTGAACTTGCAGGTAAAGCATATGATGGGGAAACCGCCGTTCGGGAAATTGTTGAAAAGGATCCGGATGTTGTCCTGTTGGATATGGTTATGCCAAAAAAAGACGGGATTTCAATTCTGGAGGAACTCAATTGCATAAAGAAACAAACAAAACCGTTGGTTCTTATTTTAACTGCTATAGGGCAGGAAAAATACATAAAGAAGGCTTTAAGTCTTGGAGCCGAATACTATATCTTAAAGCCCTATGATCTCAGCCTGTTACCTAAACGGATAACACAGATTTTTCTGGAATCAGAAAGACAGTTAAAGAAAGCTGATTCTGCCGGTGGTTATAAAGCAGACAGCATTTATGCCGATAGTCCGAAAAATCAGGATGTAACAACCCGTGAAAGGGTTGAAGCCGTAGTAATAAAAATACTTAGAAATATTGGAGTGTCTGCTAATTACAGCGGGTATTCATTTCTTGTTAAAGCTGTTGTCGAGACGGTACTCAGCGATAACAGGTACATACCTTTAACAAGCGAGCTTTATCCTATGATTGCCAAATCCTGCAACACATCAATGGGAAAAGTGGAAAGAGGTATACGTGACGTTATTCAAAAGGTATGGCATCAGATTAACTCAAGCACCCTCACAACGTATTTTTCCAAAGCTGAAATCTGCAGGGGAGCACGTCTTAAAAATTCTGAGTTCATTGCCATAATTGCCGATAAAACCCGATTGATGCTTTCGGAGAAACAGATAGACTAGGAGTGCGTTCGGAAAAATGGGCGAAAAGCTGCGTGCTTGACTTTTCGAGCGGACTCCTAGGAGTCCGCTCGGAAAGTCGGGTATGCAGATTTTCGATTCAGTTTTTCGCGCAAATTCTGCAAAAAAACGGCGAATATCTGGATATTTAACGCTTTTTTTGCAGGAGAATGCGTGGAAAAATGGACGGAAAGATGCGTGTGTGACTTTTCGAGCGGACTCCTAGGGAAGCAGGGGGACGGGTATTTCGCTTTCCGAGTGAATAGTGCAATACTCTCCTTCATAGATTTCATATTTCCAATCATCAGGATATGGATCCGTAGGATACGCCGGCTTGTATTCTGTAGGTCTGCGGATAAACACCCGTTCCTCTACGAATTCGGGTGGGCAGAATTCATTGGCCAATACCGGCCTGCCATGCTCATCCTTGCACTGGGTGCAGATTTTTGCTTTGTAATGGACATCACAGGTATCACCATAGCCCGGTTCAGTACCGTCAATGAAATACATCTCGGAAAGACGGGACCCCCGAGGATCCTCCTTGCACAGATCGGTAGCAATTTTACCCGAATCCATACAGATGGTGCGCTTGACAACCTTGGCGGGTATTAAATTGAAAAACTCGACAGGCTCCAGATCTTCATGGATTTTTATCATAACCGCATTCCAGATTTTTAACGCGTTATAATACTCGGGATTTTTCAGGGAAATCGGTACTTCTTTGTTATCATAGCCGTACCAGGTAGATGCCACATAATACGGAGTAGCGCCGCAGAACCACTTATCCAGATTTTTGTCGGAGGTTCCTGTTTTCCCCGCAGTGGGGATCGCAATTCCGTTCTTGTTTTTGACGCCATACCCCGCAGCGGTACCTTTTTTTACAACATCCTGCAGCATGTTGTTCATGATAAAGCTGGTCTGTTCGGAATAAACTTTTGTTCCTACAGGTTTTTTTTCAAGGATCACATTCCCTTCATAATCTTCAACCTGGGTATAAAAATAGGGTTTCCAGTACATGCCTTTATAAGCGAAAACAGAATAGGCCGCAGCCATCTCAAGGGGACTCATTCGGTTTGTAAAACCGCCCATGGCAATGGAAATTTTACCGTTATCCTCCCAGCGCGGAAGCCCTACTCTTTCAAGATAAGTAAGACCGATATTGAATGTTGTGAAATCCCGAAGCACAAGAGCGGCAACAACATTCCGGGATTTTATAAGCCCAGTCTGTACGGTGGTTAAACCAAAGTTTGTGTCACCGCCTTCCACATTTTTTGGATATATCTGCAGACGTTCCTTCTCAGGTATGGACATATCGTTAATTCTCATGTGCTGCGGGATATCATCCACCAGAGTAGCCATTGTGATACGTCCCTCTTCAATGCCCGGTGCATATACCAGTAAAGGCTTTATGCTGGATCCAGGAGAACGTTCCATTTGTGTTGCACG
>CAZSVI010000171.1:0-5741 GCA_964610205.1 uncultured Oscillospiraceae bacterium | reverse complement strand
AATTCTCTGAAAACCTCCAAAGCCTGTTTACCGTTATAAACAGTCCTGCTTTCGTATCCTTCCTTATCCAGGTATAATTTAACAAGCTGGCATATATTGCTGTCATCATCAACAATAAGTACACGTATTTTCGTATTCATGGCGGCAACCCCTAATCTCTTTTTTACAGAACAAAATAAGTAAGGGACATGTTACAACTTTAATTATCCATGATCTTAAAATAAAATGCAATAGATCATTGTTAATCAAACGGCGAATATTTGGATATTTAACGCTTTTTTTGCAGGAGAATGCGCGGAAAAATGGGCGGAAAGATGCGTGCGTGACTTTTCGAGCGGACTCCTAGTACAACGTTCTTTGAATAACTGTGCATAGATTATTGAAGATTTTTTTGCAAGGCAAGGCGGAGGATTGAGGAATACTGACGTATTCCGATTGACGACAACGCTGCATTGCAGAAAAATATACGGTAAGATATACATAGGTATTTAGAGAACGTTGTACTATGGAAGCAGACGACAGACGATAACCGATGATATCAGTCCGGCCGCGCCTGCAATAAGGGCTATCCAGAGTGTGTTTCTCGACTTTTTAACACCGATGGCTCCAAAATATACGGCGATTGTATAAAAAATAGTTTCGGTTGATCCCATCATAACCGATAAAGTTTTTCCAATGAAACTGTCAGGCCCATATTCCTTCAACTGCTGATTTAAAAGCCCCAGTGACGCGCTCCCTGAAATTGGCCTTAATATAGCCATGGGAATGATTTCCTTCGGAATGTCAAAAAAATCGGCAATTGGCTTTAAAAGCACAGTAATCATATCCAACGCGCCTGAAGCCCTGAATATATCAATACCCAATATTATTCCCACAAGAACCGGGAGTATTTTTACAGTTGTTCGCAAACCGTCTATGGCTCCTTCTATAAACGTATCAAAAACCGGTACGTTCCTGAATGCGCCAATGAGTAGAATAATCATAATAAATCCTGGTATGGCAGCTCTGGAAAGCCAGTTCATAATCGTCATCATTTAATAATCCGCCTTCTCTCCGGAATACTAAATATATAGTAAAATACAATTGCCGCAATTGTGGATACAGAAGATGAAATCCAGACATGCGGAAGAATAGCAGCAGCATCGGCCGATCCCGCGGCAGCGCGAAGAGCCACAACATTGGTAGGTATTAACTGAAGGCAGGAGGCATTTATCACCATAAAAAGAACCATTGCATCCGTTGCGGTATCTTTACGACTATTTAAGGTTTGAAGCTCTTCCATTGCTTTAATACCTAATGGTGTAGCTGCATTTCCCAATCCCAGGAAATTTGCGGTAAATGAAAGAACCATAGCTCCCATGGCACTGTGTTTTTCAGGTATATCCGGAAAAAGTTCACTGAAAAATCCTTTTGCAAACCGGGTAATCATACGTATCAAACCGCTTTTTTCCGCAACCCGCATAAGCCCGGACCATAAGCAAAGTATCCCCATTAATGTGATGGACAACTGAACCCCCTCTTCGGCACTGGATGTAACAGCCTGTGTAACATCGTTCAGACGCCCTGTAACCACCGCCCATATTACTCCAAGAACAATCATGCCAAGCCAGATATAATTTAACATTAAACGTACCAACCGCGTTTTCTCCATTAAATATATGAGACCTGTCCGGTATGTATACATATTCAATATATGAAAGCCACCAAAGGAAGGTACATACCAAAGAAGCGTACCCACCGGAACGCTCCCCCGGAGAGGATCACCCCGGGACCGGAACGCACCACATGACTCACACCTGAGAAAACAGGCCCCCGTAAATTAAGATGTATCCCCTCTGAACAGTATCATCAATTCAAATATTTTGATATTGTTAAATTTTAAAAAATAGTTGACGTTTATTGGTATTTATGGTACGATAAGAACAAGAAATATGTCGAACAATGTTACGGCAACATCAAATTAGGGGGGTGTATTTACACATGAAGTCTACAGGTATTGTAAGAAAGGTTGACGAACTCGGAAGAGTCGTATTACCAATCGAACTCAGAAGAACTCTTGATATTGCGGAAAAGGATGCACTGGAAATTTACGTTGACGAAGCAACAATCATCCTGAAAAAGTACGAGCCCGCTTGTATTTTCTGCGATAACGCCAAGGACATAACAGTTTTCAAAGGAAAAAATATTTGTCCTGAATGTCTTAAAGATCTTAAAAACGTTTAAACAAAATCTGCATAAAAGGGACGGATTTTTATCCGTCCCTTTTACCATAAAAAACTTTATTTTAGCCGCACCTGGCATATTGCGGATATTGCAAGTATTATGCAAAGGTGCGATTTCATACTGTTAAAATATTCTGGATTGGTTCTTTTCCTTTACAAACGCTGAATATATCTCCCGTTTTGGCAGGTTCCTGTCTTTGGCCACCTGCTTCATTGCCTCCTTTTGCTCCATGCCTTTTATCAGGTAATAATCCATGTGCTCGTTAAGACTTAAGGAACTCCACAGATTCTCCTGTGTTTTTAGTCCTTCAGGCGCTCCTTCCACAATAAGCACCATCTCGCCCTTAATATTCTCCCTCTCTGACAGATTGCTTATAACTTCATTAATGGATCCACGGATAATCTCCTCATGTTTTTTTGTAAGTTCCCTGCATAAGGCAACTTTTCTGTTTCCGAATACCGAATGAATGTCTTTAAGTACATTCAAAACACGATGAGGAGATATATAAAAAATGATTGTTCTTTCTTCACAGCAAAGGAACTCCAATTGTTTTTTCCGTTCCCCGCTGCCATGAGGCAAAAAACCCTCAAAACAGAACCGCTCGCAGGAAAGACCGGAAAGTACCAAGCCAATAATGGATGAGGTTGGTCCCGGAATCATTGTAACCCGAATATTATTTGCAACCGCCAGTTTTATAATATCCTCACCGGGATCCGAAATCCCGGGAGTTCCGGCGTCGGTAACCAATGCAATATTAAATCCTTTTTTCAAACGATCTGCCAATTCTTCGCCCCGCTGCCTTTTATTATGCTCAAAATAACTGATAAGAGGTTTTTTGATACTATAATGATTTAAAAGCTTAAGAGTATGCCTTGTGTCTTCAGCGGCAATTATATCTACTTCCTTCAGTGTTTCTATTGCCCTGTAACTGATATCACCCAGGTTTCCCACAGGAGTTGACACAATGAACAGTGTACCAAAACCATTTTCCTCCATTGTTTCTCCTTTACGTAGCAGCTTCGGATTCACAGGATCCATGCTTCACTCTGCGATAATGTTATTTAGGGAAATTATTTCCTTTAATCTTATAACGAGGAACCAAGTTGTTGTGTGATGCAATTACAAGTAACTGCTTCTGTTACAATAACGGTGTGATGCAATTGCTTACGCTGTTATAATATAACGGATGAATGACGGGTAGCATGGCATCCGATATTCACTGCTACCGGCAAACCGGCAATATGTGTGGGGTAACATTCAATATTCACAGCCAATGCCGTTGTGCTTCCTCCAAAGCCCGCCGGTCCAATACCCAGCCTGTTGATGCGCTCCATTATTTCCTTCTCCAATTCCGCCATATCCCTGTCTTCTGAATATAAACCAACTTGCCTCAGCAATGCCCTCTTGGCCATCATCGCGGCTTTTTCCATAGTCCCGCCAATTCCGACTCCCACAATTACAGGCGGACATGGGTTAGAACCCGCGTCACTTACGGTTTTGACAACAAATTCCTTAACGCCGTCAACTCCATCAGACGGTTTAAGCATAGCCACAGCACTCATATTCTCACTTCCAAAGCCCTTCGGAGCAACCTCTATTTTTAGTTTATCTCCTTCGACTATTTCAGTATGTATTACAGCAGGAGTATTATCCCCGGTATTAACACGGTTTAGCGGGTGTTTTACAACCGAATATCTTAGAAACCCTTTTTTGTATCCTCGACGAACGCCTTCATTAACAGCATCCGTAATGTTTCCGCCTGTTACATGTACATTTTGCCCTATTTCAATAAAAACAACAGCCATACCCGTATCCTGACACATAGCCACTTTTTCGTTTTTCGCTATTTCGGCGTTTTTAAGAAGATTTTCAAGAACCATTCTTCCGTTTTCCGACTTCTCATTATTCATAGCGGCTGACAGTGCTTTTCGGATATCCTCGTTTAATAAATAGTTTGCTTTAACACATAACTTTTCTACAGATTCAATAATACGATCAACATGAATTTCTTTCATAAACGCTCCTTTTTATAGCAGTTGTTTAACCAGGCTATTTATCGAATTTCTAAGACCCCCGCTTCGGTGGGGGTAGAGTCCCCCGCCGAAGTTCCGAAATTCTGCTTCAGCTGAACGAGTTCACTGGATAACTCCCTGTCTATGAAAAATATTATACATGATTCACTCTGCCGAATCAAATGTTTAAACCATTCAAAGATAACATTTGCTGTCACTAGGAGTCCGCTCGAAAAGTCACACACGCATCTTTCCGTCCATTTTTCCGCGCATTCTCCTGCAAAAAAAGCGTTAAATATCCAGATATTCGCCGTTTTTTTGCAGAATTTGCGCGAAAAACTGAATCGAAAATCTGCATACCCGACTTTCCGAGCGGACTCCTAGTCGCTTGCTTGACAGAAACATAAAATATGTTAACTTGATTCGCTCTTTTTTTTGTGATAATATATTCCCAGTCGGTATTCTTTTATGAAACCGGACAAAAATATTTTAATAATAATATCATTCTAATTCGACTTATATCCAATTTGGAATGAGAACGGAGGGATTCAAATGAATCATGAGATCACAAAAACGCGTTTCAATGTCAGAAGAATTGCCATTGCAGGCATTCTGTCAGCATTATCAATCGTACTTAGTTACACACCCCTGGGCTTTTCATTTCTTCCTGGAATTTCAACTTTTGTAGGAGTGTGCATATGTGTATGATTATTGGAATTGATATCGGTGGAAGCACAACAAAAATAATCGGCTTTCACGAAAACAAAGTAGTAACCCCCATGCTTGTAAAGGCTAACGACCCTATTTCTTCATTATATGGTGCTTTTGGAAAGTTTTTAAACCACAATCACATGCAAATAAGTGATATTGAGTTTATTATGGTTACTGGAGTAGGCGCCTCCTATGTGAAAGAACGAATTTTCGATATTCCTACCGGAAGGGTGGATGAATTTTATTCCATCGGGATGGGAGGGCTGTTCCTAACAGGCCTTTCCAGCGCAGTTATCGTGAGTATGGGAACCGGAACGGCCTTTGTAAAAGCTGAAGATGGAAAAGTAACGCATCTGGGCGGAACAGGTATCGGAGGAGGTACCCTTCTGGGGTTATCCAACCGAATGCTTAATATCCGCAGCTTCAGCGATTTAATAGAAATGGCAAAAAGCGGTCTGTTATCCAACATTGATCTGTTTGTAAAAGACATCTCCAGGGATAAGATTGTGGGACTGCCACCCGAAATAACAGCCTCGAACTTTGGCAGAATCAGTGACCTGGCAACAAAATCCGATGTTGCCCTGGGGATTATAAACCTTGTATTTCAGACAATAGGTGTATTGTCTATTTTTGCCGCGAGAACAGATAACACAAAAAATATAGTACTGACAGGAAACCTGACAAATGTTCCACAATCGCAGGAAGTATTCACGGGTCTCACCGACCTGTATCCGGTCCGTTTTCATATACCTGCCCACGCCGAATATGCCACAGCAGTCGGGGCTGCCATTGTAT
>CAZSVI010000170.1:0-5792 GCA_964610205.1 uncultured Oscillospiraceae bacterium | reverse complement strand
TTGTTTTACTCGCGGTTTTATTCTGGGGAATATCATTCATCAGCACCAAAGTCCTGCTGCAGGAGTATCCACCGGTGTCTATTGCGTTTTTTCGCCAGTTCATAGCTCTTTTCCCTCTGGCAGGTTTGTTTCTTGTAAAAAAAGCTTACTTTAAACTGAGGATCATAACGGTTTTTCATATGGTAGTTGGGAGTCTTTTTGGTGTTGTATTATACTTCGTGTTTGAAAATACCGGAATGAAATATATCTCCGCATCCGGAGCATCCATTATCGTTGCGACAATACCAATCTTCACCCTTCTGATTGATACGTTAATCAGCCGGAAAAAGCTTGCGCTGAGGACTCTTTTCCTGATACTCTGTTCGTGGGTGGGCGTATATCTGGTGATATCCGCCGACGGCCAACCGGAAGGGGGAGCGGACACACTGAAAGGGAGTCTTCTGGTTTTTTGCGCGATGGTTAGCTGGATTATCTACACAATGGTTACCAAACGCCTGAGCACACAATATAGCAGCCTTCAGATGACATCGGTTCAAACTTTGCTGAGCATTCCGCTGTTTATACCTTTTGTCTGGAGGGAAAGGTTCTTCTGGCACTGGCCTTCGGGAAACGCGGCGGTTCACTTTATGTTTCTTGGAATCTTTTGCTCAGCATTGGCGTATGTTTTTTTCCTGTATGGCATATCCGTACTGGGTCCGGCGTTATCTTCCTCCTATTTGAACCTGATTCCTCTTGTTACAATTGCCACAGGAACCGTATTTCTCGGCGAAAGGCTTGCTCCGCTTCAATATATAGGCGCATTTCTTATTCTAACCAGTCTTGGACTCATCAGCTTCTTCAAATTAAAAAGGCGGAGACCGGTTCGTATAGAGGCGGTTTTGCCTGAAGTACAGGAAAAGACAGGCATTTGAGATTTACAAACAGTGAATAAAAAGAAATGGAGATACATGATTTAGCACTAAAAAGCTAAATCATGTATCTTCCGCAATAACCTGTTATGATATGACAAGCCTGTGAATCCTATCAGGATTACATCATCGGGCCGCTTCTTTATCGGATACGCTCATCAATGACAGGAGAGGCAATTATTGTTTTTCAAGTATTGGCACGTATGACAGGTCTTCAGGATGCAGCCACATATTCTCCATTTTCACACAGCCAGTCCAAAGCAGTCTGAGCCAGGATTGCAGCTCCTTTCGGCATTATGTTTTCATCAATATCGAAGTGAGAATTGTGATGAGGGAATGAATTCGTATCGTTCACGGAAGAGAGAAAATAGTAGCTCCCCGGAACTTCTTCGAGGAAAAAGGCCATGTCTTCGCTGCCCATGGAGGGTTTTCCCAGTTGTATAATATTCTCCCGTCCGATGACTTTCGCAGCTGAGCCGGCCAAAAATGCCGTAAAGTCCTTGTCGTTTCGAAGCGGCGGATAACCTTTGACATAATCGATTTTTGCATGTCCGCCCATAGCACCGCATATCCCTGAAATCAATTCCCCGATTCTCCTCTCCAATTTTTCCCTGACTTTATTGTCCAGCGTCCGAAGGCTCCCTTCAATATAAGCTTCTCCGGGAATGATGTTATAGGCTTCACCGGCAGTGATCTTCCCTATGGTAAGCACTGCGGAATCAGTTCCGTTTATTTCACGGCTTATCAGTGTCTGAAGAGCGGTCACAACCGCTGCTGATATCACAATTGGGTCGATGCCTTGCGCGGGAATCGCGCCATGAGCACCTTTGCCTATAATTTTAATATTGAAATGATCTTGTGACGCCATCATAACACCATTATATATGCCAACCGCTCCGTTTTTCAGCGATGGGTCAATATTTCCGATATGCTGACCAAGGATTGCATCCACACGGGGATTTTGCAGCACACCTTCCCTGATCATCGGCAAAGCCCCGCCGGAACGTTCCTCCCCAGGCTGGAAAAGAAGCTTCACACATCCATTGAAAGATTCCCGAAAGTCGGTAAGAATTTTTGCCGCGCCCAGCAGCATAGCCATATGGGCGTCGTGCCCGCAAGCATGCATATTCCCGTTTTTCGATGCAAACGGAAGCCCCGTTTCTTCACGTATAGGCAAGCCGTCCATATCAGCCCGTAGGGCAATAACTTTTCCATCTTTCTTCCCTTCAATCAGACCAACGATTCCTGAGCATGATGACAGCCGCGTTGTTTGAATACCGAGCGCAGTCAGTTCATTCTGGATATAATCGCTGGTAATAGGCAGATTGAGGTCTATCTCGGGGCATTGGTGAAGAACCCGTCTGGCATTTACGATATAGCCTTTAATTTTTTTTACTTCATTATATATGCTTCCCATAGCGACCACCGTTTTCCCTCAATATTTTAATAGAGCATACCGGGTATAAATTATATACATGGAAATCAGAAAACCAATGCCATGATATTCTTGAAAAAAATCTTTTCCTTGATATCTTCGGCTATTTGAACCGCTTTGATCCTTTCAATTTCAAGGGAGACATCCATATACGGAGCACAGCTTCCAAACAGGACGTTTTCCTCCCCGGCTTTATTAACAAGCAGTTCAATAAAATCCCGTCGGTAAACACCGGATATATCAAATTTTATATTCTTTGCTCCGGCCACAATCAATGCGTCGTCAAAACTTAAGCCGCTGATATCCAATTGGCAGCCATGAGTGGCGATAGCAGTAACTTTCGGATATCTTTCCATCAGTTCCAGAATTTGAAGAGGTTCGGACACAATGGGGTATCCGGCATTGATATAGACAGGAACACCCAATTCGTCAATGGCATCCATCACATCGTTAACAATATCGGAATTGATGTAAAAGTTTTCCTCCCATGGGTGGAGATGGATTCCTTTCAATCCATAGTCCTTAATTGCTTTTCGCACCTGCTCAGGCGCCCTGGCCTCCCATGGATTCACTCTTCCAAAAGCCGCCACGCATGGATTTTTCTCCTGTACTCTGGCAACATATTGATTTGCTCTGTCATAGTTGTGGTCCACGGGTTTGAGCGGCCTTACAACCGCTTTATCCAAATTGTTCGCGCACATCAGGGCTATCAGGTCGTCCTCTGAAACCGAATTTTTAAGGAGCGATTCTCCGATGAAGATATTCGCATCTATGATCATTTCAGCCGCCTCCCTTCAAATTCCAGTTTTAATATTTTTGCAATGTTTTTATAGAAAATTTTCTCTTCCACATCTTTTGGAAGATTGAGATTTTTGATTTTTGCCAGATCGGATACAGGATCCCCCGCAGGGTTGTCCGTTGCAAAAACTATCCTGTCCGGGCCGATTGCTTCCAATGCTTTCAGTACTATGCTGGGATACGGAATGGAAGATGTGTCAAGATAAATATTTCGATATTTTCTTGCAACCCGGATAATTTCATCCCCGCGGAAAAACCCTCCCATATGGCAGATAATAGTAGTCTCGGGACAAAGCTCCGCCGCTTTTGCGATCTGTAGGGGCTGCGCCAGAGGTTTGTCACAGCAATGGGTAAATACCGGCACCTCCAGTTCCGCTGCTTTCCGAAGCAGGTTCAAACAGAACGGGGAATAAGGCTTTATCAGGTTGGATATGGGGTGCAGCTTCATACCCTTTATTCGCGGGTATGTCCGGATAGTGTGTTCAAATACTTTGACTGCTTCATCCGCTCCTTTCGGATCCATCCTGACAAATCCGATCAGCCTGTCCGGATACATATCCACATATTTGACAAGATTGTCGATGGCCGAACGGCTGAAAGGGGCTTCCGCATATGTAGTAATAATTGAAATGTCAATTCCTGCCCTGTCCATCAGGCTTATGACTCTTTCGGGCGGATCAAGCCAGCCGAATAATTGAAACTCGTCGGCATGTGCATGTGCATCAATGATCATTTTATATTCACCGAACCTTTCCGCTTTTTTTATGATATCTCAAATAAACCAATGCTGCAAGGAAGATCAGTACGGAGATGATAAATACGATGGTACTTCCCATGGTAAACAGGAGAGATTCAAAAGACGCCGAACCCGTAGCTCCTGTAGCAGTATCCGTAGCTGTTACTATAAATGTGCCCAGATAATCAATAGTATAAATATCGAAGGATTCATTTTCTTTATTCCAGGCTTCCTGCCTTGTCACTGTTTCCACCTTTGTCCCGTTGGGTTTTTCGATGGTAAGCTTTATATTTGAAGCATCGCTGATAGGATTTTTGGAAATAACGGTGATTAATACGGGGCCGCCTATCGTATAGCTTTCATTGACGCTAACCGTCAACTCATCTGCGGCATAAGCTGTGCAGCCTAATACATAAAACAATATCGTTATACATGCCAACATAATCAATAGAGTCTTTTTCATCCTACATCGCCTCCCCGTCTTTTTGAAGCTTTTCCGCTTCTTTCGAAGTATCGCCAAGTTCAACCTGCGGATACTTTTTGGCAATCCAGACCTTGAACAGGATATAATATACGAAGGATGCAACAATCAGTCCAGATATGGAGCTTAAATTCAAGTTACATATGCCAACAACAGTGCCGGCTGCAAGTGCGATAATGCCGGCTGGATTGATGCCTTTCCAGTAATCATACTGTTTGCCGGCGTAAAGCGCTTCCATATTATACCGGCATTTTCTAATCAGCAAGTAGTCGGTAATCATTATTCCGCCTATAGGTCCCAGCATTGCCCCGTATATATTCATAAAATTAAAGAATCCCGCGGCAGTGGACAGATACCATGGAATAATGAACAGACCGAGACAGCCGGTTAACAGATTGGCTAACCACCAAGGCATTTTCAGCACCTCGCTCCAGACAAAGTTGGCCGGGATAATGTTGGCATACATATTTGTTGAGAATTGGCCGAGAATAATGAAACACATTGCGATGGCAACAATCCAGATACTTGGTACATACTTGACAAACAGGTCTATAGGACTCCAGATACCGGTAGTTGACGCCATAAACATACCCATGAATGATAAGACGGCTACAGTAGGAATAAGACCGCCAGAATAGGCAATAGAATATTTTGCCACAGAATCGTTTTTTAAATAACGGATATAGTCGGAAGAATTGACAACCACTGTGATACCTACACTGACAAAAGCAGTAACGGTAAGCCAGAAAGGCATGCCCCAGCTTCCGGTTTTGGTCAACTGTTCGGAAAGGTTGAAATCAAACTGATTGAAAACATAAGCCGCCATAATGATAATAATGGCAAACAGAGCCACTGCGGCATATGCGGTAAAATTTAGTATTTTCTTTACGCCAAGTGCGGACAGGATAATCTGGACGATGTGAAAAACAAAAAACCATACCCAAATATTGTTAAAACCAAAAAGAATAATACTGAACAGATTCAGTCCGAGTGCACCCAGAAAAGAGTTGAATCCAAGCCATGCAATTGCCGGTATTGCTCTGATAATACCGGTAAACTTGGCGCTGTTATTGCCAAAGCAAGGCCTCATTTGTACAATCATGGGTATACCAAGCTTAAAACCTGGAAGTCCGTTTAAAATCAGCAGGACAGCGTCGATGGCAAGCCCCAGAAGCATTGCAGTCAAAGCCTGGATAAGGTTGAGACCTGCCGCAATAGCTCCTGCTCCCATCATAAATGAAAAAAGTGCGATGAGATCCGATGACCATGAGAGTGTAAATTTGGAATACGTTAGAGTTTTTTGCTCCTTTGGAATGGGCAGTAATGTTTCTTCACTTTTTTGTTCTGACATACCTTTCATCTCCTTTTTCTAATTACTGGATACGGCAAAATAAAACAAAATTCACCTCCTTTTAGATTTTAAAATAGAATTGT
>CAZSVI010000169.1:0-5921 GCA_964610205.1 uncultured Oscillospiraceae bacterium | reverse complement strand
ATCAGTGAGAAGATGATAGAGAACTATTTAATGTTTATCGATGCAGGCATTAAATACGGTAAACTGTATTTTTAATATATAAGTTAAACTAAGTTTTTGTGTCATTCTGAGCGGAGCGAAGAATATTTACCCCGGAGATGAGCAAGCTCCTTCGCTAATACTCAGGATAACAGTCTTATTACAACGGCAGTTTTGATTTAGCGGAACCTGACGTTGTAAAAACAGTGTGATGCAATTGCAAGCATGCTTCCGTTGTTATAACAGCGTGTTAAGCTAATTTGATTTTGTCGGTATAAACGGAATAATATTCTTCGCAAATTCCGACATACTCATGGTTTGCAGCCAGACTTTTCCTGGTCCTGTTAAAGTGGTGAGAAACAGCCCCTCACCGCCGAAAAGAATATTTTTAAAGCCTTTAACCATTTCAGCCTGATATTGTACGGTTTCTTCAAATGCGGCTACATTTCCTGTATCCACCTTGACCACTTCGCCGGGGGCCAGATTTCTTTCCACCAGGCTTCCATCCACTTCAAAAAACACCATACCGTAACCGGATAGCCGTTGCATAATAAATCCTTCACCACCAAAGAACCCTGCCTTAAGACCTTTGGTTACATAGGCACTCAGAGTTACCGTAGGCTGCGCGCAAAGGAAAGATCTCTTCTGCGCTATAATAGGACAGCGGCCTACATCAGCACCTACAATATATCCCGGGAAAGTACTTGCAAAAACAATTTCCTGATTTGGCATATTTGCCGTATAGGTTGCCATAAATAAAGATTCACCGGATATCATTCTTCCAAGCCCCTTCATGAGGCCTCCCTTCATATTTGTTTCCATTGTAATGCCTTTGTCCATCCATGTCATTCCTCCGGATTGGGTATAAATACTCTGTCCGGCTTCCAACCGTATGGATACGGCAGGCAGGTTATCTCCGAATATATTGTAATTAAGCGGCGCAGGCGGTGCGGTTGGAACAGACGGTGCGGTTTGCACCGCCGGACCTGCCTGAACAGGAGAACCTGAAGCATTGTTCACCGGATTATTATTGCCTGCTCCTATAGGATTACCGCATCCAGTGCAGAATCTGGTTCCGTCATTAAGCTGTTTACCACATTTCTGACAAAACATACCATTTCAATCCCTTCTTTTTTAATAATATCATATCATTGCATACCTGCGAATTCAACTATTCTTTCAAATTGCATTTTCAACGGAAGCCGTGAAGGTTGCTGTCCGGGGGTATTATGAGAACTTTTCAAGTATCGAACAAGGAACGAATTACGCTTTTTTGAATAATATAAACTGAACATTTCATGAAGCGAAGAGGTTGGATTAAGTTATATTTCTGCATCATACAACTTGTTAACAAAGGGGAAATTTTTATGAACTCATTAACTTTCGAAATTATATCCGTCGGAGTTTCAATCGCCGCATTTATTTTTGCCGCATGGCTCTACTATTGGGTAAGGAAACAACCGTTATCCAATGAAAAAATTCTGGAAATCGGGGAGCTGATCCGGCAGGGGGCTACTACATTCCTTAAAAAAGAATACCGGGTATTGTCCCGTTTTGTCGCTGTGGCAGCCGTTATTATCCTGATTTTCCTTCCTTCTCCGATTTGGACGGGAAATATCATGAACAACATTATCATGTCTGTCGCATATGTTTCGGGTACTGTTTTTTCAGCCATTGCCGGAAAGATAGGAATCGAAGTCGCAACCATGGCAAATATGAAAGCAGCCGTGGCAGCCGACAGGGGAATAAAGCCATCATTTATGACCGGGTTCCGCGGCGGCGCCGTCATGGGAATGGCGGTTGTAGGCTCAAGCCTTATGGGTGTCGCCGCTGTATTATTACTTACAAACAATACAACGGCATTGCTTGGCTTCAGTTTCGGAGCAAGCTCCCTTGCATTGTTTGCCAAAGCCGGCGGTGGTATTTTTACAAAAACTGCGGATATAAGTGCTGATTTGGTTGGTAAAGTTGAACTTGGAATACCGGAGGATGATCCGAGAAATCCTGCCGTTATAGCAGACAATGTGGGTGATAATGTAGGTGATGTCGCAGGAATGGGAGCCGATCTTTTTGATTCTCATGTTGCTTCCATGTCGGCTGCTCTCGTTATGGCGGTTGCACTGGACGGTACAGCCGGAAATACGGTAAATTCCGGTATGGTATTCTGCTATGCGGCTTTAGGACTCATCTCTTCTATTATAGGAGTATCCCTTGCCGGAATCGGAAAAAACGGAAACCCTACCAAAGCATTAAACAACAGCACCTATGTTACTACCGGAATTTATACCCTGCTAACCGCTTTTGCAACAACCGCCTTCAACTTTGAATGGCGGATCTGGGGCGCGTGTATCATAGGTTTGCTTGTAGGTGTTGTCATTGGTATTTCCACAGATTATTTTACCGATGATCGGAGGAAACCGGTGCGGCATGTTGCGAAAGCCTCAAAATCCGGTCCTGCCTTTACCATATTATCAGGAATTTCGTATGGCTTACTGAGTGTTCTCCCTGCAATGATTGGTATCGGAGTTGCCTCCCTTGCGGCTTATAAACTATGTGAACCTCTTGGCGACGGTTTTGCGATGTTTGGTATTTCCATGTCGGCTGTAGGAATGCTGTCCATTGTCGGCATGATTATTTCCAATGACGCCTATGGCCCTATCGTAGATAACGCCAGGGGGCTTGCTGAAATGGGAAACCTCGGAGAGCGTGTACTTAAAATTACTGATGAACTTGATAGTGCCGGTAATACCGTAAAAGCAATAACGAAGGGTTTTGCAATAGCCGCTGCGGGTCTGACCGTTATAGCTCTCCTCGGGGCATTCATAAGCGAAGTGAATACTGCCGCGCTCAGCATGGGCAAAGCCGGACTGGAAGGCTTCGATATCACTAATCCAATTGTTTTCTTCGGGCTTCTGATTGGAGCTGCCATTCCCCTTGTGTTTTCTGCCATGCTTATACTGGGTGTGGACAGAAATGCCCAACGGCTGGTTGCTGAAATTCACCGGCAATTCAAGGGAATAGTTGGACTAAAAGAAGGCCTCCCCGGTATTAAACCTGAATATGATAAATGTATTGAAATTGCCACCACAGGTGCTATCAGGGAACTGATACCGGCTGGGCTTATGGCTATTACGGCTACATTGGCGGTCGGCTTTATTGGCGGTGTTTATGCAATTGGGGGGTTTTTGACGGGCAATATCGTCAGCGGCCTGCTATTTGCCCTGTTTATGTCAAACTCGGGCGGACTATGGGATAATTCAAAAAAATATATAGAAGCGGGAAACGAGGGAGGCAAAGGTTCAGCAACCCATAAATCGGCAGTTGTAGGCGATACTGTGGGTGATCCTTTTAAAGATACCGCCGGGCCCTCCATCAATACGCAAATTACCGTTGTTTCCCTGGCAGCATCCTTATTATCCACACTCTTTCTGACCTTTTCAATATTCTGACCAGAATGCTGCCCGGCATCATTTGTCTTTCCCGAAGCATATTGTTAAGTTTCTGTGAAGTGAAACAATGGAAAACCCCGGTATTTTATAAATAATGTATAATTTATTGTAATAAAGCCGCTTCATTTTCATGCGCTTTTCACAATTATCCGGTATTATTAAACCAGGATGTATTTTTTCTAATACATGGGCGGGCAGCCCATTGGTATGAAAGAATTAGGTCCTGACAGATTTTCATACTTATGTGCGCCACACAGCACAGTGGTTTTTCCGAATAATGGGGTACATGGTATTGTTAGGAGGGAAAGCATGAAAAACAGGGTTCAATGTGAACAGCAGTGTGAAGAACAGAAGTACGGTGAAATACTGAATGTCATTGATCTGTACAGGAACAGGGAAGGCTCATTGATACAGATTCTGCACGCGGCCCAAAAAATCTACGGCTATCTCCCGCTTGAACTGCAGCGGTTCATTGCGGATAAGCTGGCGCTTCCTCTTTCAGAGGTATCCGGTGTAGTATCCTTTTACTCTTTTTTCTCCGTTCAGCCCCGGGGTGAGCACACAATCCGTGTTTGCCTGGGTACTGCATGCTATGTTCGCGGAGGGAAAAAGCTGGTTGAGCATTTGCTGAAAACACTTAATGTCGAATTGGGCGGAACAACCGCCGACGGAAAGTTCACCTTTGAGGTGGCACGCTGTATTGGAGCCTGCGGGCTGGCTCCTGCGATTATGATTGACGATGTGGTTTACAAACAAATGACACCCGCAAAAATAAACGCTCTGCTTGCGAAATTTTAAGAAAGGGGTGATAAATCAATGAGTGTTCTTATTACAAAAATGAACGATCTTAAGAGTATTCAAAAAGAATATCAATCTCAGGCTGGCAAGTACAAGTATCAGGTTCTTGTCTGTGCCGGGGCCGGCTGTGTATCCTCGAACTGCTACGAGGTCCGGGATGCTGTTGTGGAACAGATTAAAAATCTCTCCCTTGAATCCGAAGTCCGGGTTTATGAAACCGGATGTATGGGAACCTGCGCCGTCGGACCGGTTATGCTTATCCTTCCCGACCGTATATTTTACACAAAGCTTACTCCCGAAACAGCTCAAAAGGTTATACAGTCACATATCGTTGATAAGGTTATACCCGAGGAACATACATTTTTTGATCACTCACTTCAAAAGCATGTTGCGAAAATTGACGATATTAACTTCTTCAAGGAGCAGGTACGTATTGCTCTTCGTAACTGCGGCATCCTTGAATACAACAATCTTGAGGCATACATTGCGGCAGGCGGTTATGCCGCGGCTGCAGAAGCATTGACTTCCATGACTGATACCGAAGTTATTGAAGAGGTAAAAACCTCCGGAATGCGTGGCCGGGGCGGCGCCGGATTCCCCACCGGTATTAAGTGGGAGGCCGGGCGCAGGGCTGTCAGCGATATAAAATATATCGTTTGCAACGCGGATGAAGGCGATCCGGGCGCCTTTATGGATCGCAGCATTATAGAAGGCGATCCTCATACCCTTATAGAAGGAATGATTATTGGCGGATATGCCATTGGAGCGACCAGAGGCTATGTTTACGTCCGGGCCGAGTACCCATTGGCCGTTGAACGGCTGGGAACGGCTATTGAACAGGCCAGGGAATATGGACTTCTCGGCGAAAACCTTTTTGGGAGCGGATTTAATTTTGAGCTGGAAATACGAATAGGCGCCGGTGCTTTTGTATGCGGCGAGGAGACTTCTCTAATGGCTTCAGTTGAGGGCCGGCGCGGAGAGCCTCGCCAGAAACCGCCTTTCCCGTTTGAAAAAGGACTTTTTGGCAAGCCGACAATTATAAACAATGTCGAAACGCTTGCTAGTATTCCTGTGATTATTGAAAAAGGCGGCAAATGGTATACACAGTATGGTACTGAAAAAGCGCGCGGGACAAAAGTATTCGCTCTGGCAGGCGATATCGTAAATACAGGGATAATAGAAGTGCCGATAGGAATGCCTCTTGGTGAAATTATTTTTAAACTTGGCGGCGGAATGCTGGATAAAAAACAGTTTAAGTCGGCCCAAATCGGGGGCCCGTCAGGCGGCTGCATAACCCAGGACAACCTGAATGTCCCGACGGATTACGAGTCCCTTACGCTTCTTGGCGCTATCATGGGCTCCGGCGGTCTGATCGCGATGAACGAAGACACCTGTATGGTGGATACCGCCCGTTATTTTATGGACTTTATCCAGGATGAGAGCTGTGGGAAATGTGTCGCGTGTCGTGTAGGAACAAAAAGAATGCTGGAGATTCTGGAGCGTATTACCCGAGGTGAAGGCCAGGAAGGTGATATTGAGCTTCTTGAAGAATTGGGCGCAATAATCAAAGATACCGCAATGTGCAACCTTGGTCAGACCGCTCCTAATCCTGTGCTGAGTACCATTAAATACTTCCGGGAGGAATATGAAGAGCAT
>CAZSVI010000168.1:0-6038 GCA_964610205.1 uncultured Oscillospiraceae bacterium | reverse complement strand
CGATTGCAATAACCAGATCGTATTTACATCCCTCATCGATAAGTTTTTTCAGTACATCGGTTACAAAGCCCTTGTTTCCGTTTGAACCGTCATCGGTTGTAATAAAAAGCCTGTCGCTGACTTTCTTCATTTCGTCTTCAAGAATTATCAATTCCTTGTTCCTGAAGCCGATAATGGTATCCACGGAAGCACCCATTGAATGAAGCTTTTTTGCCTGGGGATAGGCAATAGCCGTACCCAATCCCCCTCCTATAACAGCTGCTTTTTTTACTCCGATAAAATGGGAAGCCGTACCTAAAGGCCCTACAAAATCAAGTATTGCATCCCCCTCTTCCAGTTCTCCCAATAGCTTTGTTGTTTTGCCAACTTCCTGAAAAATAATGGTGACCGTACCTTTTTCTGTATCATAATCCGCAATTGTTAACGGAATACGTTCCCCGCTCTCATTGACCCTGAGTATAATAAACTGCCCCGGTTGGGCCTTTCCGGCAACAAAAGGAGCATCAACCACCATCAGCTTAACACTCGGATTTATCACTCTCTTCTTTAGAATCTTATACATACTTTTAACAGCCCCCTCACACAACTCTAAATATTGCAACCCGTCAAACTTATTAATAACCTGATTTGAATTATACTGCAAAATGATATATAAATGCAACCGGATACTCATTTTATTACGCTTTGTTTAAAATGAAAGTATGCATAGCTATTCCTTCATATATATTATTATATCTCATATAAGAAATATTAATAACCGGGCGTAATGCACTTATATTAAGCTTTTCATAAAAGCTTGTCGTTCTCTCTATGAAATTTATATTTTATATACTTGCATAACATACTTCTCTTTGTTATAATTCATATGAATAATGGGTTTATGCGATTGAGTTTTCGATAATGTTGTTCGGTATATTAACTGTTTCTGCCCGGGCAATTTGTATTCATTCTAAAACCCAATACTACCGGGAGGTAAAACCATGAATTATTTAGCAAATGTTATGGAGCAAGTGGTAAAACGGAATCCAAGCGAACCTGAATTTCATCAAGCCATTCAGGAAGTACTTGAGTCGTTGGAACCTGTAGCAGAAAGGAACCCCCATTGGGTTCAGGCAGGCATATTCGATAGAATTGTTGAACCAGAACGACAGATTATTTTCCGGGTACCCTGGGTGGATGACAATGGAAAAATTCAGGTTAACAGGGGCTTCAGAGTACAATTTAACAGTGCTATCGGTCCGTATAAGGGCGGATTACGGTTACATCCTTCAGTTAATCTGGGAATAATAAAATTTCTGGGATTTGAACAAATTTTGAAAAACTCACTTACAGGACTTCCAATGGGCGGCGGAAAAGGCGGAAGTGATTTTGATCCAAAAGGAAAATCCGATAATGAAGTTATGCGGTTCTGCCAGAGTTTTATGTTTGAACTGTCCCGCCATATCGGTGAAAATACTGATGTCCCTGCGGGAGATATTGGTGTTGGAGGCCGTGAAATCGGTTATATGTACGGAATGTATAAAAAGATTAAAAATGATTTTACAGGTGTACTGACAGGAAAAGGCCTCACCTGGGGCGGAAGCCTTGTCAGAACCGAAGCGACGGGCTATGGACTTTGCTATTTCATGGACGAAGCCATGAAATCCATTAAGGGAAAGTCTTTCAAAGGTACCACAGTATCAATCTCAGGTTCAGGAAACGTTGCCATTTACGCAACGGAAAAGGTTGCTGAGCTGGGCGGTAAGGTAGTCGTATTAAGTGATTCCAACGGATATATATACGATCCTGACGGTATCAAACTGGATACAATAAAACAGATTAAGGAAGTTGAAAGAAAACGGATTAGTGAATATGTGAGATATCATCCGACAGCCAACTATACTGAAGGATGCGCCGGAATATGGTCTATCAAGTGCGATATAGCTCTGCCTTGCGCCACTCAGAATGAATTAAGCGGCGATGATGCCATATTGCTGGTTAATAACGGATGCTTTGCGGTTGGGGAAGGTGCAAATATGCCTTCAACCCCCGAAGCTGTTGAAGTATTTTTGAAAAACGGCGTCGTGTTTGGTCCCGCAAAGGCTGCCAATGCCGGCGGAGTTGCTACTTCCGGTCTGGAAATGATTCAGAACAGCATGAGGTATTCCTGGACCTTTGAAAAAGTCGATAAAAAGCTTAAGGATATAATGATAAATATTTATAAAAACTCCAGTGCCGCCGCAAAAGAATACGGTGTGGAAAACAACCTTGCAGCAGGAGCAAACATCGCCGGGTTCGTAAAGGTTGCCAGTGCAATGTATGCTCAGGGTATAACCTATTAATCTTATCAAAACCCTGTACCTAACCGGTACAGGGTTTCTTGCTTTATAAGGAAGCAGAAATCGAACCGTCCCCCTGCTTCCTGTATATTTCTTTTAGAATGCAGGCATCCTCTGCCATCCTGTCTTTTGATTCGCAGATTACAACCGGTTCTATGTTTCTTTCAAACAGTACACGGGCTAATAATTCGAACTCCGGTCCATACTCAGTGTCCGCAAGGGTATGGTGCTTTCTTTCGCCGGCTGAGGTAAACTCCACACGGCTGAAATGAATATGCAGCTTGCGGGTTCTCTCCATGCCAATTGTATTTTCCAGCTTATCAAATACCATGCGGAAATCCTGAACAGAAACCAGGCCTCCCAGGCTTCTTGCGTGTATATGACCGAAGTCGACACATGGAATCATACGCTCATCAAGGCTGCAAAGCATTAGTATCTCTTCCAGATTTCCAAGATTACTGATTTTACCTAAAACCTCCGGACAGACAGTAATACCTGACAGCCCCAAATTCCCGGCTTCCCGCAAGGCTTTTGCAAGAACCGGAAGTGCCAGCATCATGGCTTGTTCCCTTGTGCTTTTCCCTACTGTTCCAGGATGGACAACAATCCTGTCCGCTCCCATCCGGTCGGCTATTTGCAGGGTTTTCAAAATATAATTTATGGAATTATTCCTTTTCCTTTCGTCGGCGCTGGAAAGATTGATATAATAAGGAGCATGTATGCTCATCCGTATTCCGGCTTTCCTGGCTTCTTCCCCAATTTTCGCGGCAGTTTCATCTTTTATGTTGGTTCCTTTGTTGCATTGATACTCATACGCGTTAAGACCCATGCCGGAAAGCCATTCCGGCATCTGCCATGAATGTTTTAAGCCACCCCTGTAAAAGCTTTCCGAATTTCCGGAAGGACCGAACCAAATCATTTCCTTTGCTCCTTATACACAAAGACTTTTATCTATTTGATTTTAACCCCGAAAATTTTCAGGGCATATGAACCAATAACAATCATATCGTCAAAAATAGCCGGAGAGGCTTCAACATTCCTTTCTACGGATATTGTATCCAGTATTTCTCCTGTTTTGGGATCAATCAGGAACATGTTTCCATGAGAATCGGGAAAGATCATATAGCTTGTTCCGTCATCGGATTTGAATACCGTTGGTGAAGCCCAGCCATAGTATGTTAAAACCTTGGCCCATACTTCATCCCCGGTTTTTTTATCAAGAGCTGCCAGCCTTCCTCCCCATTCGGTTCCTGTTTTTACGATACTGAAAATAACCAGATCTTCAATATCTCCGGTTCCAACGACAGGTGTTCCGAGAACACCCCCATTAATGATGGGATCACTCCAGCATTCATAGGATCGCTCCCAAATCTGCTTTCCGGTTATGGCATTGATTTTTCGCACTGTAGATATACCATAGCTTCCCTGTTTGTCCACCTCATTCCCTGTATACAGAAAAACGCCCTCCGGGGTTTCCTCGATAACAGGAGAACTATCGGTATCATCTTTTACATTGAAAATCCACTTTGGTTCAAATGTGTTGATATCAACGCATTGCAGCATGCCCCCATTGTCGGCGAAATACATGAGATCTCTGTATATAGCCGGAGAATTCTCAATGCCCACGCTTCCCGTGTAGGGATTTTTATACTGGTATTTTGTGGTCTGGGGATTTATAGACAGCTCCCCTTTATCCACGTCAAATTGCGTATTTAATTTAATTTTATATACCAGTCCGTTTTCACCGCACTGGAAAAACGTATCCGTTTCGGCATGCAGCAAACCGGACGAATCAAAAGCGCCCCAGGATCTAAGCGCATTGGAATCCGAACCCGGTATGGCATATATTTCTTTCTGGTCAATCAGACTGAATATACGGTATTTAAACGGACCCGATTTTCCGCTTTGAAGGGATTGTACACCCATACCGCAATAAAGCATGGGATATCCGCGCGGATCCAGCGCAGGAGTCCCTTTTATCGGAAACCCTATTGTAATATGCGGCCTGGTCGGCTTTCCGGTTTCAAGATCAAGAAAATATATATTACCATCCAGGGTAGCCTGAATAACCTCAACAAAATCCTTCTCAATAAACTCCGGGAAAATGTTCATAATCTTCCTTACATTTTCAGGCCAGCGTACCAGAAGAGGCTGCCCTGTCCAACCAACGCCCGGCCATTGCGGATCTATCAACTGCAATTCATCATAACTCCATTTAACTTCAAGCTTTTTCTCCACAACGCTCCGTGATCCGAAAGCCGCACCGCTGCGATAATTATCCCCTCGAAAAGTCATAATACCTTCTATCTGGCTATATGTTTCAGGGGGACCAAAAATAATTAAATCTTTTCCCTTATAGCTGTTTACAGGTGTGGTCCCTGAATAAACCTGATATTTTAAACTTTGGCCGCTGTTGTTCCCCGCATCTCCGGCTATTGGTACCGGAGTAACCACAGGTGTTGGCGCAGGGGTGGGAGTGGGAATTGGCGTGGGCGTTACAGTTGGCTCCGGCGCGGAAATCCCTGTAGGTATTGCCGTAGGTGAAGCTGTTGTATTTATTTCACTATTCTCTTTTAAATTTCCTTCATAGTTTTTATATACAAAAATTAAAACCACCAATAATACAACAGGTATTATAAGCATTATGACTTTCCCTTTGCCGCTTCGCATTTTATCCATATTCCTCCAGGTATAACACGTATTTTTTATTTCGACTCCATATAATCATATATTTTTTTTGATATTCGCGCAATAACTTCTCCCGCGACAGGCTGTTCGATATCTTCACTCATAACGGCTAGAACATAGGGCTTTGAGTCAAATACTATACCCACATCATTATATACCCCTTCAAAATTTCCAATTTTATGTGAAACTTTCACATCCCCGGGAAGATATTTGTTAATCCTGTCGTTCCACATTGTGTTCTGCAGATCATCAATTAAAATACCCGCGATTTCGGGTGTTTCAAGATAAAAACGGTATAATTCCCGGGCATAAACAGCCAAGTCATAAGGACACGACCTGTGTCTCCTGCCATAATAGACAGTACCTCCAATATCCTGCATATATTTCCTTATGTTTTCTATTTCGAGCAAACGGATTATCATATTTATTCCGCAATTATCACTATCAACCACCGAAAGCCTGGCGGTTTCACGGATGGTATACTGTGTTCCGTAATCCGAATCCTTTATGGTTCCCGATCCAAATTCATAGTCTTCTTCGGTATAGGTAAGTAAGCTGTCAAAATCCAACTCGCCGGAAGCTATCTTCTTATATAAATAAAGGTTCATTGGAAGTTTTGTTGTACTTGCCGCAATGTACTCGTCCTTATCCTTTATTCCAAATTCCTCTCCCGTTACAAGATTGATACAGTATAACCCATATCTGCCCGACTGCTTCGAAATATATGTTTCCAGTACCTGTTTCAACTCATTAATGTTGTCTGGTATGGGAGTTGGTGTTAAAGCAGGCGTAGGGGTTGGTGCTGGGGTTGATGTGGGGGCAGGTGTTAAGGTAGCAGCCAGAAAAATAACGGTATCTTCGTTTCCTTCTGTTTCAGACGGAGTTTCCCCCATATTTGTTCCTTCAGGAGTTGTAGCAGACATGTCCGGGACGGGGTTTCCGGAACCTTGGTTTGTTAAGACAAGAACAACGCCTGCTATAAATACCAGCAAAACCAAAACAATTAGAATATTAATGTGCTTTATTGTTTTC
>CAZSVI010000167.1:0-6105 GCA_964610205.1 uncultured Oscillospiraceae bacterium | reverse complement strand
CCGTTGAAACGCCAAAGGATTCCTAACCAGACCAACCAGCTTGCCGAACCCGTAATGTGCTACAATATATTCAACGATAGTATAAGCAAGGTAATATCCTCCACGGTTCACAAAATCGGATTCCAACTCATCTATTGTAGGTATATTTTCATTTAAAAGTACATCCGCCACCATATCTCTTTTCCGTTTATCCATTTGTTCCGCTTCAAACAAAGCTATACCTTCGTTCAGATACCTGTGTATTCTTCCGGGATTTATTCTTTTTACAAGTACATGGATAAATTCATGTACCACAGTTTTAAGTATGCTTTCATAGTCATGTGCCGGTCCGGAATTTAACGGTGATACGACACTTATCATTCCAGACTTTGCAGTACCTACAAGCCATTCCGGGAAATCAGCGGCCCCCAACACCTCCTTATGAAAAATCTTAATACTCGGATATATTTTTATTTCTACTTTTTCATTCAATGTCATACTTAGGTCGTTTAAAATTCTATGGTAATTGCTTTCAAGCGCATTGGATATTCTATCCAGGCAAATGCTGTCCTCCTGTGAACAATAATATTTAAAGTGCCTGGTTTCTTTCCTCTGTACCAGCTCGGGAAACAGACTCATTTATGCACCCCCACTAAATCATTGTCTCTATTTAGTTTTTCAATCCTCATATGATGGTTAAAATACTTAGTCATTATATCGCACCAGTGAATACTTTCTTCATAATTGATTTCAGAACTTATATTGACTGGATACAAATGTGTTTTCGTGGTATAGTCAGACTTGACAAGACTGCACCCGTAACGTTCGGAAAAAAGCTTCGTCTGTCGCATCAGGTCAGATGCTTCAGGGACATACACGCTCATATAGGAGACCATATTATATATGTGGGCATACCTGCTTAGGAAATTAAACTCTGATAATAAATCCGTGCTGTTCATTCCGATATACGCCATCATGCCTACTGTTAATTTCAAAGACGGAATGCTTTCCGCCTTTTTTATTATATTTCTGAACTTTATTAAATAATATTCGGGGTCAGGAGTCTTTCTCATCCTTTTCAATACGGAGGGAATAGTGCTTTCCAACCCTATTTGACAAAGAACAAGTCCGCGTTCATGGCAGTATTCAATATATTCTTCCCATGGTAAATCCACCCGGAATTCTGTCGACCAGTCTACCGGATATTTCCCCACTACATCGGCAAATTCCCGTGCTTCCTCTGCCGTATAACCGAAATTGGCAGCCAGTGCAAACATAAATTTCATCTTGCCGTAACAATCATAAATACTGCCCATTTCTTCTTCAAGCAGCTTCCTGCTTTTTTTCCTTGATTTTTTATGCCCCATCTGCCTGTTAAGGCAATAGTTGCAAACCCCGCCGCATCCCCTGCTCTGTTCGATATATGGCATAAACTCCCTGAAGTTCGGATACAGAGATAAATTTATCATCCCGATCTCATCCAGCGGTAATTTTGGCGCTTCCTCCGGTAAACGGCATATTTGTTCATTCTCTGTTCTGACAATAGTGCCCGGAATCCCTGCATAGCTTAAATTTCGGGAGAATCTCCGGCATATTTCCAGTGTCACCCACTCCCCTTCGGAAGTAGCAACGATATCTACATCCTTTGAATCTATAAGAACTATTTCTCCCAAAGGACCCGCCTGTTGACCTCCTATAACACTGATTATCGCTCTATCATATTCCTTGGTTTTTTTAATGATGTGCAAACTCTCAAGATAGTCAAAAGCACTGGTTGAACTGACACCAACAATATCGGGTTTAAAGCCGGTGAGTTCTTTTTCCAGTTCCCTGTCTGTATCATTAAAGGAATTCAGTGTAGACAGGTCCACAATCCTGACTTCAATACCATTACGGTATAAATAACTGGCAATAATAAGCACACCGGGATTAATTGCTTTTATATGATGCCTGCGCATAAGACCAGGTAGAATATAACCCGGATTTACTATCAGCATTGGGGGATTAATCAGCAGAATTCTCGGATTCCTATGCTTCATAAATATCACACCTTCTCTTTCCAAATTTATATTTCATGCTCTCCTGATATTGTCTTTACTTAAAAGTATGAATTTACCCTTTGTTGATCAATCGAATTTTGTGCATATATTTCCTTTATTTTTTTGAAAAGCTCTTCATTTCGGGTATACTTGCATTGGTTATTATATGGGCATGTACTGCAATTGAAGCAATCCAAACTCAAACAGTTTCTAAAAACTTCAGCAGGGTTTCTCATATTGGAAATTACCCGTTTAACAACTTTCTCCGGATACAGCTTAACCAGCATGTCCGATATTGCAGCTTCACTCTTCAAACCATATGCAAGTGATCCGTAATAGTCTTTGACGCAATTGTTATATATTAAGGTAATATCATTATAGCTTGACCGTGTTTCTTTTATGTATTGTCCCATTTTCTCGGACGCTTTTTTGTAATCCCCTAATCTGTAATAAGCTGAACTCAAGAACAGGTCCCTTTTTATATGATTCCACGGAAAATCCGTACCAAGCCACGTATTGAGTAGTTTGGCTATCGAATAATCTGGAGCACATTCGGATTTTATAAGGAATTCATTAACCTCTTTAAGCTCATTATCACTTGTATTCCCGAGCCTTTTTAATATTGGGGGAATTTTTTTATTCGCTTGGGACCGGAGTTGAAGATACTCATCAATATTGCAGAACTTCGAATCTACTATCTCACTGAAAAACGGCACCACTATATGGTAACAGGGAAAACCCAGGAAGGATACATCCCGTATCATAATACTGCAGCCTTCCGCATGTAAAAGACCGGTCAGGTAAGAAAGCATTTCCTCATTGTTACAATCTCTCATATCCTCTATCCCTGTAAACTTATAACTGTCCTTGCCACAAAATAATTCCACAGGATAATTTCCTACACCATTGGTAAATAAATATGTCAGGTTTTTATTGGTATATATATTGTCATCCGGAAAAGAAAAACTCGTCATCCAGTCGGGTTTGTCAAATTTTTTCCCTTGCAAAAGTTCAGTAAGGCACCTTTCAAGCGCTATTTCAAATGCGGGATGTGATCCGAACCTTACAAAATAGGAATGACGTCTCATATCTGTCATAATTACTGCCACTACCGGGAAACCCTTCCCCAATGAACAATCTTTAATGATTACCTTGAAATCGCCTTTGCTCTCCAACCTTTTAATCATGTTGTAAAGGAATGGATAATTAGCCTCTATATATGGTTTTGGTATAGCCGGAGGAGTAGTTCTGTCATATAAAATTCTTTTCATAACGTATCTTTCGATGACTTCTGATATTCCCTGGACAATAGCTTCACTGGCGGTATTGCCTGCACACATGCCATTTGTCCCATAGGCGCTGGTTAGCATCACCACAGGGATATAACATAAGCTTTTTTCTGTAATATTCATATACGGAAGTGCAATGAAATTATCAGTATCCATATAATAACCCACCGAATGCCATTTTTCCAATATATTGCGTCTCTCTTCCCTCGTGGAAGCTTCACCGGTAAATGCTGAGATCCAATCTTCATCACTGTTAAGTATTTCATCAATACTTATCATTTTCTCATCGGGAGCAAGGCTAAAGCCCTTATACCTGATAGCCTCCTCCCTCATACCCTTGTTAAAAGTCACAAATACGAGGTTCTGAAGCCGTTCAATAAACTCCGCATAGGCACTGGCAAGGGCATATGCCTGTGTAGTTCCTTTTCCATTTGAAAATAGTCCCATATCCTCCGCTTTCATAAATATTGAGTAGTACCCATCAATATTATCTATCCATTGCTCCCTGGTCAGGATACCCAGTCCTGTCAATATTGTTCTTATGCGTTCGATTGTTTTAAGAGGATCGCAATCCTTGTACCTCGTTTCATACCCCATATTCATAGCTCACCTCTCATCCCGCTTCTTTTTTAGCCTTGTTTTGTATGTACATGAGTTTTACCCACTCATTGATGTTATACTTCATTTTATTACAATGTTCCTTATTGTTAGCCACTTCGTCTTTTATAATAGTCTTGCGCGGACATCCTCCCAGACATACCGGCAATATATTGCAGTCTAAGCATTTTTTGTTCCCGAAGCAATCCCATGCCAGCCATTTAACCGAACCATCCCGAAGTTTTACTTTTTTATCAATTACGCCTACAACCTCATCTTCTCTTCCTACCATATCCCAACATTTGTACATCCTGCCATCCGGGCCTATCACACACCCTTCCTGTGTGATGGAAGAACAACTCATATGTGGAGTGCTGTGCGTTATAAATACCTTTATTCCCCTTTCAATCGCCATTGAGCTCAGCTTCAAAGATGCTTGCGAAAACTCCTCCGCGGTAAACGCTTTATTCCTGATATCTATTGATGAAAACTCATAATCGGCAAGGGGACAGATATCTAAAAATGCTATCTTCCTAGAAATTTCATGCGCATCCAAATCATCCAATAAACTCTGAAATGAATTTATATTGTGTTTCCCCAGGTTTATTCTGACATCTATCGGTAACATGCCTACAGCATCTTTCAGATTATTCATTATTGTATCAAACGTTCCGCTGCCGTCTTTAAGTATCCTGCTATAATCGTGCTTCTCCCGTCCACCATCTAGAGTAATCTGGGCAAATCCGACTCTTCTTTTGACAAGCTCCGCGGCTGTTTCCTTGTTAAGCAGATACCCGTTGGTTATTATGCCAGCTGAATATTTTGCTTTGTTTTCCTTTGAAATTCTCATAAAAGCATCCGACAACCTGTAGATTGTATCCAGGGCAAGAAGTGGCTCACCACCGTACCAGGTTATTCTCAAAGCGTCTTTTGATTTTATGTTCTTTTCAACATACTCGATTATTTTACTCTCGACCTCTCTGCTCATAAATTCCTGTTCGATGCCGTTTTCAAAACAGTACGCACATCCGAAATTGCAGGCTGTGGTGACTGCTATGGTTAATCCCAGCGCATTTTTCGGCGCGTACTTTGACTTTGAAAATATTACTTTTAAATAGTCCACTTCGTCCAGCTTGTCGTCAACCAGAAACCCCCCTCTTTTCAAATCCGCAGCAACCGCGGAAATCATCGGATCAGTCAGGTCAGGCTTTTCATCTTCCGATATTATTTTCAGGTATGTAGAGTAAACATCCGTATCAAATTTTACCAATCCCCCTGTCATGCTGTTATATGCCAGTATTTCCCCTTCGCCGCAGTCCGTAAAAATGTTAAATTTCGAAGCCTTCATATTGATTTACCCCCTATCAGTTTTATTCACTATTACATAGCTAACCTTTTATGTGCATTTCTGAGCATTTCCATTATTGGAAGATTAAACGGGCACTTCTGTTCACAACGTCCGCATTGTACACATGCAAGCGCATCTGGAACATGATGACGGTACATCCTGGCAGGCCAGCTTAAGCTCCCGTATTTTTTCATATATTCATCAAGCCTTAAAAAAAGCGGTATGTTTATATTCTGCGGACAGGGAAGACAGTAGCCGCACCGGTGACATATGTTTTCATACTCCCGGCCCAGGTTATCCATATCCCTGATAATACTCTCAATTTCCGCACTTGAATATGCTCTGAATTCCGCGCCGGAGACAGCATTTTTTTCAAGCTGTTCGATTGTCCTTATCCCTGTCAGCATGGAGGATACTTTGAAGGACAGCTCAAACCTCAGGAATATATCGGTAACGGACTTGTTGTATTTTTCCAAAGCCTTATATATTTCACTGTCCTTTTCAAGAAAAGCTCCTCCTCCAAAAGGTTTCATACCCATTACTCCTATATCCGTATCGGCAGCAAGCGGTATAAGCTCATCAACAGCTTCCCTTTCAACAGGATTCAACAATACCTGTACAGTATCAAATACACCCGTTTTTATCGCTTTTACAAGGACTGCGGGTGAATGTCCCGTAATACCTATATACCTGATTTTTCCCTGCTCCATGGCGTATCGCAGCCCCTCGCAAGCACCCTCCGGCCCTAATACCGCATCCAGTTCTTCATAACTATCTATCTGATGCAATTGGTATATATCTATGTAATCGGTTTTCAGCACAGCAAGGCTTGCATCTATATCCTTTATTGCAC
>CAZSVI010000166.1:0-6258 GCA_964610205.1 uncultured Oscillospiraceae bacterium | reverse complement strand
GAAGTTAGCAAATTACTGGAGGCATATTGTCAGAGTGTTTTAAATTCTGAATACTTAATTCTGGGTTCTGAATTCTTGCGGCTTTGCCGCGGTATGTTATACTTGTGTTTAAAAGGATGATACAGCAACCGGCAGGGAATATAAATGAAAAACAGATATGAAAAACGTGAAAGAAATTATAATGCTTTTTCAGAGAAAATAAATCTTCGGATAAAAAGACTGGTTCTTTATAAATTCGTTGCTGTATTTGCTGCGCTTGGTATAATCATAGCGTTTATTGTCTTACGTTATTATTATTTAATGGCCGGATCTATTGCAGCCTTCCTCCTTATTTATTTATACCTTAATCTGCAGCATGACCGTGGTATTTATTATGAAAATCTTGTTAAGTGCCTTAAGGAAGTAAACCAAAATGGACTCAAGCGTCTGAACGGCAACTGGACATCTTTTCCGGACAGGGGTGAAGACCTTGCCGAAGACGACCATTTTTACGCTGAAGACCTTGATATAGTCGGCCAGGGGTCCCTTTTTCAGTATATCAGTTCCTGCTCTACCGTTTGGGGAAGAGAAAAACTGAAGTCGCTTCTGTTCACACATCCGGAGAATATCATGGAGATAAAAAGAAGGCAGGAAGCCATCTGTGAATTGTCAAACCAGCTTTCCTTCCGTCAGCACCTTCAGGGTGAAGGTATGATGCTGAACAAAAAAACCGACAGAATTGAAACCATTGTTGAATGGGGCCGAAAAATCAATATGAAGCTGCTTGATAAACGAACACAATGTTTTTTACGGGTTCTCCCGGCTCTTACCCTGATCCTCATTGTCCTTGGATATTTTCATATCGTACTTTATTTCCTTCCTGCCACTCTGATTCTTTTTCAGATAATTCTGTTGAAACATAAGGGAAAAGAACGGGCAAAAATATTGGATACAGCCTATGCTTTTAAATACCAGTTGGAGCCATATAAAAATATGCTTCAGCTGATTGAACGGAGACATTTTTCCTCCGGATTCCTTATTGAACTTAAAAAAAATCTGTATAGGAGCAATACTGCGCCTTCAAAACATCTTGCCCGGTTATCCGGAATTTGCGGAAATATATCCAACCGCAACAATATGTTTTATTTTCTGTTCAATATATTAACATTATGGGATTACCAATGTGAAATTGCGCTGGAAAAATGGAAAAAAGAGTGCGGATTGTATCTGTCCGATTGGTTTTCGGTGATAGGAACCTTTGAAGCCCTGTCCAGCCTGTCAAACCTGAAGCATGATAATCCCGGCTGGGCTGTTCCGGAGGTAATTGAGACAGAAGAACTCTTTGTTAATGCTTCCTCCATCGGCCATCCTCTGATTACGGCCGATCGGGTTGTTAATGATATGGAACTGGGCGCCGGCAGAAAGGTTATCCTCGTAACCGGTTCCAATATGTCCGGTAAAAGCACCTTTTTAAGAACTCTTGGATTGAATCTTGCTCTGGCCTATGGAGGAGCTCCTGTCTGCGCCCGAAGATTATCCTGCTCAAAAATGAATATATACAGCTGTATGCGGATTTCGGATAATCTTGAAAAAAACATTTCGAGTTTCTACGCCGAACTCCTCAGAATTAAAATGATTGTGGAAGCTGTTAAAAATCAGGGCAGGGTCTTTTTTTTGCTGGATGAGATATTTAAGGGAACAAACTCCTATGACCGCCATCATGCGGCGGATGTTTTGATAAAAAAACTAGCCGGAAACAACAGTATAGGTCTCGTTTCAACCCATGATCTCGAACTGGAGGTTCTGGAGAGGGAAACGGTTGGACAGGTTGTCAATTACCACTTCCAGGAGCATTATGATCAGGGTGAAATTCTATTCGATTACAAATTACGCCCGGGTGTCTCCAAAACAAGAAATGCCATCTATTTAATCCGTGCCCTTGGAATCGATATAGACTTAAGTTGAATTATTAACAGTATTACGATAAAATGTTGGATGATAGCAGCTTTAAAACTTGAAAATGATATAGATTTAAATTGAATTATTAGCAGTAATATTATCACAACGGAAGCAATTGCATGGAAATCGCTTTATACATTAAAAGCGCGCACCATATTGAGCAATGCATTTGTAACCTTCGAACGGTTAAGGGGGTGTAGTATGATTAAAGTAACAGACCTGGATTATATTTATCCAAAATCCTCTGTGAAGGCTGTCCGGGATCTGACTTTTGAAATCACCGATGGGGAGATATTCGGATTTTTAGGCCCCAGCGGAGCAGGGAAAACGACGACACAACGGATTATCATCGGCCTTCTTAAGGGTTATAAAGGAAGCGTCAGGATTATGAACAAAGAACGGCATCAATGGGACAATGACTTCTATGAAAGAATCGGTGTCGCTTTCGATTTTCCAAACCTGTATCAAAAGCTTACGGCGGCGGAAAATCTTTCATTAATCGGCTCTTACTATAAAAATAAGCCGGAGAATATAGACAGCCTTCTGGAAAGGGTTGGGCTTTTACAGGACAGGGACAGAAAAGTGGAAGGATATTCAAAGGGCATGAAAATGCGGTTGAATTTCATACGCTCCCTGCTGCATGACCCTGAAATCCTGTTTTTTGATGAGCCGACAGCAGGGCTGGATCCGGTAAATGCGAAGATTATCAAGGATATTATTCTTGAACTCAAACAAAAGGGCAAAACCATTTTCTTAACAACCCATAATATGAATGTGGCCGACCAGCTCTGTGACCGGGTCGCCTTTATTGTTGACGGAACCATTACTTTAACCGACAGCCCCGGTGAATTAAAGGTAAAGTATGGGAAAAAGACTGTTCGTGTGGAATATATGACGGATGAGGATATAAAGTCAGCAGATTTTCCACTGGAGGGTATAGGTATGCAGAATGAATTCCTTACACTTTTGAAAAAATCGGAAATCCGGACAATTCACAGTTTGGAGGCATCATTGGAGGATATATTTATTCAGATAACCGGTAAAGAGCTGCTTTAACCTGTTAAATCATCCGAACCACCGCTTTTCCGAATTTAACTATATAAGTTGGTTTCACAGCTTGTTAAGGAGGTGTTTTCATGCGGATTCTGGGCGCTTTGAAAGCCGATTTGAACTTTCAGCTTAAACAGGGGTTTTATGCCGTGTATGCCTTTGTAACCGTATTTTATATTGTTGTTCTGAGATTTCTGCCGGATGCTATTGTTTCAACGGCGGTTCCCCTAATAATATTATCAGATCCATCAATATTGGGCTTTTTCTTCATTGGGGCAATCGTCATGCTGGAAAAAACGCAGGGAATTCTGCAATACCTTGTTGTAACCCCGTTACGCTCCAGAGAGTATTTATTGTCCAAGGTAATTTCCCTTTCCATCCTTGCAGAAACCGCAGGAATTACCGTCGCCATATTTGCCTATAAAGGAAGTGTCAACTGGTTTTTATTGTGTGTTTCCATATTACTGACATCGGTATTTTTCACATTTTACGGATTTGTCGCCGCTGCGGGATGCCATACAATGAACCAGTACTTCACCAGGATGATACCTTATATCCTGTTGATTGTATTGCCGTGTTTTTCAATCCTTATTCCGGATTATAACACTCTTTTCAACATCTTTCCGAGCGTGTCGGCGTTAAAACTCGTTTACGCAGCTTTTCACCCGATTTCTTATATGGAAATCCTGTTTTGCCTTATATTTTTATTATCAGCGGATATTCTTATGCTTTTTATTGTTGAGCGCATTTTCGACAATAAGATCGTATGTGAGGGAGAAGGAGTATGATACATTATAAACATTTGAAGGCCGATATGAAACAAATAGCAAGAGAGCCGATAATGCTTATGCTGATTTTTATGCCGGTATTTTTTTTCATCCTGTTTAAGCTTCTCATCCTTTTTTTGTTCCCGAGAATTGAAACCTGGACGGGCTTTGATATTGTTCCCTATTACAGCTATCTTTTATCGGGAGTATTTGTTATTACACCGCAGCTGCTTGGAACGGTAACAGGATTTCTGATGATTGATGACCGGGATGAAAATATTTATTCACTCATGTCGGTTACTCCAATGGGATATTCGGGGTATATGGCAAACCGTCTTCTGATTCCTTTTACAGCAGGAATTTTTTATACATTATTCGGATATGTTGTTTTAAGCATATACTCCATTCCCTTTTTTAATCTGCTGTATATTAGCCTGTTAGCAGGATTGGAAGGTATAATTGCCAGCCTGATGCTTTTTCAGCTTTCAAAGGATAAAGTGCAGGGGCTCACATATGCAAAAACACTTGGAATATTCATTGCGTTTTGCTTTGCCGATCTTCTGAATGTACGGTGGGTAAGCGTCCTGGCGAGCCTTATTCCTTTTTACTGGCCGTCAAGGCTAATCCGGCATCCCGCCACCATTCTTCCTGTAATTCTCGCATTGGCAGTTCATTTATTATGGCTGTTCATATTAATAAGGAGAACAAAGGGCAGGTATACCTGAGATTACAACGCTTTACCCGGTTATAGCCCGGCTTCTGCTCTTACAGGCGTTTGTTCTTCATTTTTTTCAGCCTCAATTTCGGAATTTTTTAGGCGCTGCATTTCTTTGATAAAAATATTAGCTGTAATTTTAAAATACATTCTTACATCTGCACAGGATACTATTTTGTAAAAAATAAAGGGGTGCTTGTGTGCGGCAGCGTTGTTGGCAGCAGTAATACGATTTGTTCAAAAAACAATACTACCAAAGAACAAGCCATATTTGTTACCGTAAGATTATTTGAGTATTTCAATAAGATAATAAAACGATGTAACACATCCCGGTCGAAACCCAAAACGCTTTTTTCCTGTATGAATATTCAGGATTCGGGCTGCCGCATATAACATCAAAGAATAGCTTTATTCTATTAGGAAGTGAAAACATCAGCAAGGTCAGCCTCCAATCCTTCAAAAAAATATGATTCCAGGATATCCGGCACTTTGAAAATATGATATTCGTCAACCTTTAGTCCCTTGAAACCATACAACAGAATGATCTTTTCTTTCGGGTCGACAACCCAGTACTCCCTGACACCCGACAGCATGTAGGTGTTTAACTTGTCAACCATATCTTTTGACCTTGTTCCGGGGGACAGGATTTCCACAACAAGAGCGGGCGTCCCCATGTAGTGCCCTTTTTCATTTAGCGTATCCTCCAGATCACAGACGATAAGCAGGTCAGGCTGCAAAACATCCGGTTCCTTGAAGTTTTCCTTTCTGAAATGCACATCAAACGGCGCATAAAATACCTTGCATGTTTTACCTCTCAGGTATTCAGCAATAATCAAGTGGAGCCTTCCGGAAATTTCCTGATGAAAAGTTCCCGGTGAAGCCAAAAGGAATATCTCGCCGTTTATGAACTCCATCCTTAAATCACTTTTTTCATAGATTTCCATGAATTCATCATAGGATACCTTTGTGCCCCCGTACTGGTAGTCAAGAACCTCTTCCTTCACCGTCAGATACCGCTCAAGGTCTGTTATATACGGAGAAAGTCTTGCAGCCTCTTTCCCGTTCTTTGTAATGACGATCTCATGATTGTCAATAGCATAGTCCAGATACTTCCCTAGGTTTGCTTTCAGCTCGGTTGCCGTAATAATTCTTTTATGATTATTATCCATTCAATATCCACCTCGTACGATAATTATATATTATAGCACGATTATTGTCAATAAATAATTATATATCGTACGATTAATTAAAAAATTATTGATGATTCCATTTGAATATACTTTTCGCTGCTCCACCTATAACAGCAAAAGGATGTGGTTTATGCTCTTGTACCCCATAGAATTCAGGTTTTCGCTCCGGACGGAACATCGGTTCTGGTAAATAAAGCGATTCTCGCAGAATATCATTTTTCCAGCATGGACGAGGTCGTCGGAAAATACAATGTATTCAAAGATCCTACTGTTCATATTAATAAGGAGAGCAAAAGGCAGGTATTCCTGAGATTAAAACGCTTTATCCGGTTATAGCTCAGCTTCTGCTCTTACAGGCTGCTGCTCTTCAATTTTGGCAGATTCAATTTCGGAATTCTTCAGGTGTTTCATTTCTCTGATAAAAATAATAGCAGTGATTATTGCAGATAATCCGTCACAAACCGGACCGGTATATATAATGCCGTCCAACCCGAAAAACCTGGGCAGAATCAATAACGCAGGAAGAAAGAATATAAGCTGTCTGGACAGACTTAAAAAAGTAGCCTCCGTGGCTTTGCCAACCGCTTGGAAATACCCG
>CAZSVI010000165.1:0-6618 GCA_964610205.1 uncultured Oscillospiraceae bacterium | reverse complement strand
TATAACCCGGAAGAAGAAATTACCTATATGTTTAATGAAGATCTGAAGACAGGTATGAAATTCTCAGACGGCGAAGATGTAGAAATGGATCAAGTAGATTTATTCGACACGGAGTATGAAGATTTTGAAGGATTGATAAGCGCTGAATTAACAACCTTAAACGGCGATGAAGTGATTTACATGATTGCCGAAGTTGACGAAGACGGAATACAAGTACAGACGTGTACTTGGATATCAACAAAATACAAATATCCGATAAAAACAGAAATTTACTATAATGGTAATTTCGCTTTCGGCTCAGAGGTGTTGGAAATTTCTAATGATTTTAAAATAGACAACACCTTTTTCATCATACCCGATGATATTCAGTTTGTTGAATTCGATGATTTTTCTTTGGATTTTTTAGATGGGTTGGATGAAGCGGATTTTATGGGAGAATAATTATAATTCATCATATACTTTGGAGCACGATGCACGTAAAACGCAGCGTATTTTCATAATACTCGTGTTTTGGCTTTCATGCAAGTGCTCATTGAAATAAGCTCTTGGTATATTCCGAAGGAAAGCATCCAACCAGGCGTGTAAAGGTTCTGGTAAAGTGCCGGCAACTGGAATAACCAACTCTGCCTGCAACCTCCTTTATGGTTATCTGAGGATTAGATGCAAGGAAACGTTTTGCGTTGGTGATACGTACCTCGGTGAGGTAATCAATAAATTTGCACCCTACACGTTCATGAAATATCCGGCTGAGGTAGTTCGGGGAAATATGTAAAAGCTGTGCTATCACGTTGACCCCTGTATCTTTCATGTAATTATCTCTGACATACTCCTTAATCCAGGTAATTTCATCCGCTTCCGTTTTGATTTCGTTGTTTCGGTACATGGAGTGCAAACCACCTGAAAGGCTTCCGATAAATTCCTTGTAATCTTTCGTACTGACCGATATGCCCATGGAGAGCTTAAAATAAGATTCGATACAGGGACGGCTTGCTTCCTCGAATATGGTGCTAAATTTTGAATGCATATCCAGACGGTTTATAATATTCTTATACTCCATTTCATTCATATCCAAAAAAGCTTGATGAAGCTTTTCCATTTCACTTAGAAATACTGCACAGGAGGCAGCCTTGCGCAGCAATAAGGTATCGGTACCAATCAGACGGCCATAACCGGATATCATTCGGACGGATGCAATGTTTACAATATCAATGCATTGATGATACAGATTACTGGGAGATACACATTCGCAATACATGCATGTTACAGGTGAACCAAGGCATGGCAGCAAGGAAGACAGGACAGGAATGACATTTTTGTCTCCACAGGTAACAAGACAGGGCTCACCAGTCTCAAGAAAAGTCAATACATAATGAAAGCTGCGGCTAAGGTATTTATCCAGTTCAAAGTGGACTCCATGAATCAGTGCCCGGAAAATTCGTTCATAGGTCTCCTTGCTATAGTGGTCAATAAAAAAGATAAAAATTCCGGTATTTCCATATTCGTTTGCCATTGATGCTTCCTGATCGCTTGTAGTTGAACGCGTAGCATTGTAAGCCGCAATCATGACCTGGGCGAAGCGGTTGTTGCTCTCCCGAATGCTTTGCTTGAGATTTTCTCTGGCGGTTTCGATGGTATGCTTCAATGCTTCAAGACCAACCGGCTTAAGCAGATATTCCTGCGCGCCAAAGTGCATTGCTATACGAGCGTACTCAAAATCAGAATACCCGGATAGAATAAGATACTGTGTTAAGGGATGCCGTTTCCTGCATTCTTTCAGCGCTGTCAATCCATCCATCAGCGGCATTTTAATATCCACAAACGCAATATCGGGAGAATAACTGTCCATTAACTCCAGCATCTCCTTGCCGTTCCTTGCCTCGATATAAACCATTTCTCCGGAATACAGCTCATCAAGCATGCTGATGAGCCCCAACCGGACCATTTTCTCATCATCCGCTAAAAGTATTTTCATGGGTGCCTCCATGTGCATCAGCAGGAATTAAAATATGGCAGGCTGTACCTTTTTCTGGTAGGCTTTTAACTGCGAAAACCGAGCCGCTATGATACAGCTCCAGCCTTTCCGTAATATTGTTTAACCCGACATGCGCTTTGTTTTTCATGGTATTCTTATCGAATCCAGCGCCATTATCAACCACACTGATAAAAAGAAACGATCCCAGGGTTGCGTGATCAATACGACATGCGTGAATTTCCACAAGAAACGCCTTGACACAGGGTTCCATGCCATGAATAATCGCATTTTCTACCATAGGCTGGACAAGCAGCCTTGGTATATTACAGTTTTTTACGTTATCCTCTATGCTGATGCTGAAGTCCAGTCGATCATCAAAACGCAGCTTTTGCAACGAAAGATATTGCGACGCAAAATTAATTTCGTCCAAAACTGTGCTGGTGTGTTCATTGCTGCAGGTATAGCGGAAAAGCGCGGTCAAGCGCAGGATGGAGTCCTCCAGCGGTTTTTTTTCTCCCAGACGGTTCAGAGTAATGAACCCATTCAGAGTGTTATAAAGGAAATGAGGGTTAATCTGGGTTTGCAACGCAAGGTACTCCGCATTTCTTTTGCTGATGACCGCTTTGTATTCGTTGGCAATATGGGTATCCAGCTTTTCAATCATAGTGTTCAGCGCATCCGCAATCAGTGTGAATTCCCTGTCAATATTACCGCCGGTGTCAGCATGCACATTCAGGTTGCCTTGCTCAACCTGTTTCATTGTCTGGATAATTCTCTTAACAGGCGCTGTGATACGGTAGGAGTTGATGTAAAAGATAAGAAGCCCTACCGAGAGGCAAACAATGGCAACGAATGCAGTAATGAAAAAGATAGTGCGGCTTTGTTCCGTTATGTCTCTTTTGGAAGACAAATAAACAAGCCGCCAGGTTGTATTGGAGATGGGTTGCGCATAGGAATAAAAGGCTCCATTGCCGGTAGAATCCCCAGATGTCTCCAGACATAAAGAATAGCAAATGGAATTCAACTCTTCGTCTGTTGAATAAATGACGTCATTGTTCTGATCCAAAAGTAACAGTCCTGAATGCTCACTGGTATGGATATTGTCGAATATATCTCTGATAACGTCGGAGGAAGCATCTACCTTTATAATGCCGATATTACTTTTTAAATCATCACTGCGTACCAACCGTGTAACTGAAAAAATATTCGTAGGATCCTCTTCTGCTGCTGCCGCGACAAGGGGTGCATCGTAATACTCCAGGGTGCCGGAAAGTGAAAAAACGGGTGCGCCGTAATTTTCCATCACTGCTTTGTACCAGGGCATGTTCTCATAATGATAGGTCGGAGTAATATTGACATAACCTGTTTTAGCATTGATGGAGTAAATGATTTTATCGGGGTTGTTCAGCGGAATGAGGGAAATTCCATTTATATCGCTACGCGCGAGGGTGAGCAGCTGCTGCATCAGCGTTCGGTATTTGTATGTAACCAGATAACCTGAATAGCTTTCATCCGTCTCTCTGATATTAAGTTTCTCGTAGAGCTCCATTACTTCCGGATATACGTTGGGAGACAGGGACAGCCTCTTCAAATCGTCGAGATACATGCTTATATTTTCGGAAACTGTATACAGCGTATTGGAAATATTCTGCTCACTGGTTTTAATGCTTCGGTGATTAAAGTAAACGGACAGGAAGCTGCCCATTATAAGAAGAGGCAGGAGGGTACTGGTGGCAAAGAGTATAAGCAGCCTGTACTGAATACTTCGTTTCATGGAAACAAGACTCCAATCCGCCGTTGTGAGCCGGCTTGATGACACTCAGTCTGTGAATCCGCCGATCCGGTCAGAAAAAAACTCACCGGAGGTGTGAATGATTACAGAGTACTAGTATTCTGTAACCACGAAAACTTTAATAACATCTTCCTGTATCATCCTGAACGTAAGCTAAGGACTTTATTTGTAAGAATTCTTCGTTACGCTCAGAATGACAACATGTAATTGTTACCATGGTACTAGCCCATAAAAATATTATACAAAAAATTTGTAACGACATTCAATGTTTTTTAAAAACAAGATAAAAAAGAGCGCATTTTGTGTAGAAAAGATACCTTTACCTAATCAAGTCAGCTGCGTATAATAAACTACAGGTATGGACGATCCACGGTACATTATGCTGGTTGAAAAACGTAACAGGAGTGTGATTTACTTGACTATCCATTCTCAGTACAAGCAACAACTCTGGAATAACAAAAAATTTGTTCCATACATTTTTATTTTTCCTAACCTCGTTTTATTCATTGTATTTATGATATTTCCGATACTGATGTCCGGGTATTTCAGTCTTGTTAAGTGGGGCGGAATGGGTAGACCACAATTTATTGGCCTTGCCAACTATACACATATATTCAAGGATACGGTTTTTTTAAAATCATTGTGGAACACTTTTAAATTTTCCATTGCTACCGTTCCCCTGCTAATGATCATGGCTCTGTTCTTCGCAGTGATTCTCAACAGGGACATGAAAATGAGAGGGTTTTTCCGCAGTGCGTTGTATCTTCCCTCCATCATTTCAACGGTGGTTGTGGGGATGGTCTTTATATGGCTTTTCAACTCACAGCTAGGCCTCATCAACTACACACTCAATTTTTTAGGGCTTAGCTCCATCGAATGGTCAAATAGCCCAAGATTTGCAATGGTGATGATTATCATTGGAACCCTGTGGAGCAGGATCGGTTATAATATGGTGATATACTTGGCAGCATTGCAGGAAATTCCAAAAGAGCACTATGAATCGGCAAAGATTGACGGTGCAAACACATGGCAGAGATTCCGGTTTATCACAATACCCATGCTGCGAGTTACCCATTTGTTCGTGTTTATCACCTGTGTCATTCACAGCTTTCGTTCCTTTGATCTGATATACGTCATGACAAAAGGGGGACCCTTGAATGCAACGAAAACCATGGCGGTTTATATATATGAAACGGCTTTCCACAGCAATTATTACGGTCGCGCTTCCGCAGGCGGGATTGTTCTTTTTTTGATACTACTTCTTTTCACAATCATCAGAATCAAATCAGAAAAGGAGACGAACTAATGAATTCTAAATCAGAGATAAGATGCGGAACCCCGAACGCTTATAGGGAGTTAGTCAACGGAAAAGTCATATGCAAGGTGGTTGCTTATGCCATTATGGCAATCATTACAGTGTTCATGTTATTTCCTTTTTACTGGATATTTATTACGGCGGTAAAGCCTGTTGACGAAATTTTCGCATTTCCGCCAAAGCTTTGGCCGAGTTGTTTCCAGTGGGGGAACTTCCTGCAAGTAATCAAGGTAGCTAATTTCGGCGTTTACTTTAAAAACAGCTCGATTGTCACCTCCTGTGCAACAGCCATCACAGTATGCATTAATTTGCTTGGAGGGTATGCATTCGCGAAATACCGTTTCCGGTTTAGAGATTTTTTATTTTTAGTTGTTCTGAGTACCCTAATGATTCCTTTACAGGTAATCATGATACCAAACTTTCTGGTGATTTCCAGGCTCGGGCTCACCAATACTTACTTAGGTCTTATCGTTCCGCCGTGTGCAGAGGCTTTTGGACTGTTTCTTTCACGCCAGTTTATGTCGGAGCTCCCCGATGAATTGATTGAATCCGGTCGTATCGACGGTGCTTCCGAATTTGGGATCTTCCGTAAAATCATACTTCCAAATACGAAATCCCTTTCCGGAGTGTTGATTATATTCACGGTTATGTGGCGTTGGAATGATTTTCAATGGCCGCTGATCATTTTATCAGACAGCAGGATGTATACCGTGCAGGTTGGTCTTGCGATGCTTAATGGTGTGAATTATGTTAACTGGAATCATCTGATGAGTGCGGCACTTTTATCCATCCTTCCGGTAATTGTTGTCTTTTTTATCTTTCAAAAACAGTTTATACAGGGAATAGCTACGACCGGTATCAAAGGATGAAGATAAGATTTTCAGGCAACCAAGCCTTGAAAAGCGGTTGCGGAATCCGCAGTCGTATAATATTATTTGTGATGGGAGGAAAAAATAGGATGAAGCACAAATTATCTCTTATGTTGATTGTATTCATTGTCATCTGCCTGATGATGCTTTCGGCCTGCCAAGGCGGCAGTGCGGGCAGCAACACCACTACGTCTACTGGAGGCAGCACTGCAACACCTGGACAGACACAGGCTCCAACCGCCGCAGAACAGGAAAAGTTGACTGTTGAAATGGGAGTGCAGCTTGAGTTTTCCTACTGGGAGGGTTCTGCATCCGACAAAACCGGCTTCGACTACGTATTGCAAAAATTTACACAAAACCATCCGGAAATTACGCTAAACCCGCAGATTTATCCGTCGAATACCTATGCACAGCAGTTGGACACTAGAATAGCCGCCAATGACTGGCCGGATGTCATGCGGTATAAGTATCAGAACCTCGGTAAGTTCAAGGAAAGCGGAGTCATGCTGGAGCTGACCGGATCAATTCTCGAGGAAAATCTTACCGATTTGGTACCGGCATACCGCTCCGCACTTACATTTGAAGGACGGCTTTTAGGAATGCCGCACCACACCGATACAATTGCTATTTACTATAACAAGGCTATGTTTGAAAAATCCGGAATCAGAAT
>CAZSVI010000164.1:0-6722 GCA_964610205.1 uncultured Oscillospiraceae bacterium | reverse complement strand
ATACTGAATTCTGGGTTCTGAATTCTTGCGGCTTTGCCGCGGTATGTTGTACTAATAATTTAGTACAACATATATAGTTAAAACCTTTTCAGGAAGTTATGAATTGATAGTCGTTAAAAAAGGGCATTCTGTTGGATGCCCTTTCTGCCCTTCTTTTTTAAAACGGTACAACATTTGTTGCCTGTGCTCCACGCTGGCCCTGTTCGATATCAAATTGAACACGCTGTCCTTCATCAAGGGACTTATATCCTTCTGCCTTAATTGCGGAGAAGTGCACAAACACGTCTTCTCCTCCTTCTCTCTCAATAAATCCGAAGCCTTTTTCGGCATTGAACCATTTTACTGTTCCTACCATTTTTAACACCTCCAACATTTAAACATATTTATTATGTCAACATTTAGCCCAGCTTATACGATAATTTTTTTAAAAAGGCTGTTGAAAAAATAAACTCGTCGTTTATCATATCGTTCTTTTCTACTTTTTGCAATACTAAACCTTGGTTTATATGTTTGTATATATTTAATATAACAATATTTATTATATTTACCTATTGAAATATTGTTTATTAAATGAAAAAATACCTGCCCGACATTGATCTTTTTTTACCTGTGATATATAATGCGGATATAATACGGATAAGTATTATTTTGGGTGAACGCAGAATAGCGCACCTTTTTTCCATATACCGGAAAGAGGTAACGTAATTGATAAGAATTAAAAACTATATCGGGAGACAGCCATGAAAATTATTATTATCGGTGACGGTAAAGTAGGTTACAGTCTGGCTGAGAATTTATCGAAAGAAGACAATGACATTACTATTATCGACAAAAATCCTGAAGCCCTGAGAAAGGCGGATGAATTTCTTGATGTCATGTGCATCAAGGGAAATGGCGTAAGCACAAAGGTTTTGACGGACGCAGGAGTCAAGGATGCGGAGCTTCTTATTGCCGCCACTGCCAGCGATGAAATGAATATGGTATGCTGCCTTACCGCAAAAAAGCTTGGTGTTGGTCATACCATAGCACGAATTCGGGATACTGAGTACGCAGACGAATTGTCCCTTTTAAAAAAAGAAATGGGGCTTGATATGATAATAAACCCGGAGCGCGCAGCCGCCCGTGAAATCGCACGGATCCTCCGTTTTCCTCAGGCCGTCAATATTGAAGTATTTTCCCGGGGGCGGGTGGAACTGGTTGAAATTCAGGTTTTAAAGGATATGTGGGTTATAGGAAATACATTAAAAGAAATTAACAGCAAGGTTACATCCTCAATTCTTATTGCAGCGGTTCTGCGCGATAATGAGGTTATTATTCCAAAGGGCGATTTTGAAATTCAGGAAAATGATACAATATATGTCGTCGGGCAACCTACAAGTGTGTTCACTTTCTGCAGGCAAATAGGCATATACAACCACAAGATTAAGGATGTTATGATTATCGGCGGCGGAAGAATCTCGCACTATCTGGCAATTACCCTGGAAGAAATGGGGATGAACGTTAAAATTATTGAGAATGATCGTGAAAAAAGCGTTCTGCTTTCCGAGTCTCTGCCGCATACATTGATAATAAACGGAGACGGTACCGATGAAACCGTTCTTCATTCGGAAAATCTTTCCGGAATGGACGCATTTGTCTCCCTCACCGGACGCGATGAAGACAACTTTATGTCTGCATTGCTGGCCAAACAGGCCGGAGTTCTAAAAGTAGTTGCCAAGATTAACCGACAGAATTATTTAAGTGTTATCAGGAATCTTGGTATAAGCAGCGTTATAAATCCGACTCAAATCACTACAAATCATATCCTGAGATATGTCCGCGGAATGAAAAACGCATTGGGAAATCCGATTGAAACCCTTTACATGGTAATTGAAAATCACGCCGAAGCAATTGAATTTATCGTGAATGAAACCACCTGCTTCCTGGATGTACCGCTTAGAAACCTTAATTTTATTGAAGGCGTATTGGTTGCCGCAATTGTAAGAAAGAATACAATTATTATTCCCCATGGAAATGACGTCATCAAATCCGGAGACAGTGTAATTTTAATAGTAAAGGGTAAAAAGATTTTAGATCTGAACGACATAATTGCTGCGGGAGGAAAACCAGTTTGAATTTCAGAATGATATTTAAAAGCCTGGGCATGGTCGTATGCATCGAAGCCCTGTGTATGATTCCTTCTCTCATAGTAAGCTTTATTTATGGCGGGAGTGACATAAATGCTTTTATTTTCTCCATACTTATAACAGCTGTCGTTGGACTTGCAATGTATCTAATCAGAATAAAAAAAAGTACTTTCTATTCCCGTGACGGTTTTGCGATTGTTTCTCTAAGCTGGATTCTGGTATCATTTTTCGGCTCCCTTCCCTTTATATTAAGCCGTGCAATTCCTTCTCCTGTTAACGCCTTCTTTGAGTCGGTATCGGGTTTTACCACAACGGGAGCTTCCATCCTTCAAAAGATTGAAGGCCTGCCTGAAGGCATTTTATTCTGGAGGAGCTTTACGCACTGGATGGGCGGTATGGGTGTTCTGGTTCTTACCCTTGCTATTCTTCCCTCCGTAGGGGCCAGTTCCTTTCATATAATGAAAGCAGAAGCCACAGGCCCAAGTCCCGAAAAACTTGTACCAAAGCTGGGGCAAACCGCTAAAATATTGTACTCAATATATATTGTACTGACCGCATCGGAGGCCATCCTTCTCGTGCTTGCCGGAATGCCTCTTTACGATTCCTTGATCCATGCCTTTGGAACTGCGGGAACCGGAGGCTTTTCCATTAAAAACGCAAGCGTTGGGGCTTATGGAAGCATTCCTGTTGAAGTTATCATTACAATTTTCATGTTATTGTTCGGCGTTAATTTCAGCCTGTATTTTCAAATTCTAAAAGGCAGTTTTAAAAACTTTTATAAGGATGAGGAATTCCGTTTTTATATTATTACCATATTAAGCTCCATCGTTCTGGTTACGCTGAACCTTTTGGAGAACGGTCTATATACTGTGGGGGAAAGCCTTCGTTATTCGTCATTTCAGGTAAGCTCCATAATTACGACAACGGGTTATGTTACCGCTGACTTTAACCTGTGGCCGGTATTAAGTAAATGTATCCTCCTTGTCCTGATGTTTATCGGAGCGGGAGCAGGTTCCACAGGCGGAGGAATGAAGTGTATCCGTATACTGCTTCTTTTCAAAATCTTCAGACGGGAAACATCTAAAATAATTCATCCGAGAGCCATACATCCCATAAGAATCGGTGGCAAGTCAGTGGAAGAAGAAACGCTTACGAAAACACTTTCCTTTTTTTTCATGTACATAGCCATATTCGTTATATCAACATTGTTTATATCACTTGACGGAAAGGATATTATTTCTTCGGTATCATCAGTAATAGCAACCATTTCGAATATTGGCCCGGGCCTTGAAATTGCAGGCCCGGTGGGTAACTACTCAAGTTTTTCGGTTCTGAGCAAGTTTATTTTTTCCTTCTGCATGATTGCCGGAAGGCTTGAGCTTCTACCCATGATTATACTTTTCTCTCCTGCGGCCTGGAAAAGGTAATTGGCACAATCTCCGGGGATGAATATCGAATTTTTGTTTGATTTCTATACTTGACTCAAACCATTTGGTATAACGAGGGATCAGAATGGGCCCCTGCCCCACCTCTATAGGCGGCGGGTATCGATTACCTTAATCAGGCGGTGAGCATATCCTGTGGGTAGCTCATTGCTGGATTTTGCATAGCAAAATCCTTTACTCCCGCTTCGATATAACGATGTGTTGCAATTGCAGGCAATTGCTTCAGTTGTTATAAGCAGAGGACATCTTTGAGCATCACTATATCAGTCCAAATTGTAGATATCTGAAAATTCCAAATTTATTTTTTCAACATGGTTGTGTTGTTTGTTTTCCTCCTTATTGATTTTGGTATCTTCAGGAACAATTTTTGCAGGAAGTTCAATAATAAACTCTGTTCCGCATCCGTCTTCGCTATTTACAAGGATATTGCCCTCAAGGATCTCCACCAGGGATTTTACCAATGAAAGTCCTATGCCGCTTCCTTCCTGTTTTCTGGTGAGTGATTTGTCAACCTGCCTGAACCGTTTAAATATTATTCCCTGCTTTTCCTTTGGAATGCCTATTCCGGAATCTTTCACGGAAATAAGGATTCTCTCGCCTTTATCAACCATATTCACATTGATCATACCGCCCTTATCGGTGAACTTGACTGCATTGGAAAGAAGGTTCAACATTATCCGTTCAATAATATCCGGATTACAGGCAATAATCTTTTCTTCGATATCGGTATCAAAGATTAAGTCAATATTTTTGTTTATAATATATTCCGACACGGATAAGGTTATGTTTTCAACTATGTATACAATATCATGGTTTTGTAATTTGATTTCAAAAAACCCCGAATCTATTTTTGTAATATCGATTAAATTATTAATAAGCCGAAGCTGCCTGAAACAATTCTGCTTCATCATATGCATATACTTTTGGATGCTGCTGTTGGTCTGATATTCAGGAACATCTCCCATTTTCCTTTCAAGAATCTGAAGCGTACTCATAATGACGTTCAGAGGCGTTCTGAGTTCATGTGACAGATTACTGAAAAATTCATCCTTCAGTTCATCATATATTTTTGCTTCCCCTAAAAGTCTTTTTGCCTGTGCATTATCTTCCTTTAGCTGTTCTGTTAATTTTCTGAAGGTCAGATCCCGTAAAATGATAAGCTGGGTTCGATCTTCGTCCAAGCAAATAGGTGCGGATACAATTTCAACGTAAATTACCGAACCATCGGAGCGGATTATCCTGTCCTCTTGAGGAATTGGGTTATTGCCTGGATATTCCCAAAATTCCTCCTGTTTTCCGTTTAGTATTGTCTCGTCTATATCCAGGTATCTTTGGATAGGCTTGCCGATAATGTTTTCTAAATTCTTTTCCTGCAGTAAATGCAGCCCTTCACTGTTGGAAAACTGTATGATGTTACCTTCAATAATGAAAATAGCAAAGGGAGATAGCTCCACAAGTTTCTCATAGCGCTCCTTATTCTTCACCAAATTTTCCTCGGCTTTTTTTCGCACTGTAATATCAACAAGAGAGATAACAACTCCCTGTATTACATTTTCATTAGTGCGGTATGGAGCAAACTTTAACAGATACCATTTATCATTTTTGCTTCGAACTTCCTTTTCCGAGGGTATCAGACTACCCATTACTTCTTCGGCTTCCTTAACAAGATCCTCCCCTATCAGGTTATGGGATATGTGTCTGACGGGACGGCCTATATCGGTTTCTATCAGGTTGACTTCTTTTGTGATGGCAGTTGTGTACTTCCGCACACACAGACTTGAGTCCAAAAAAATAGTTCCAATGGTTGTACTGTTTAGAAAATTTGTCATGTCGTTGTTTAAACCAGCCAATTCCTGAATCTTATACTGATATTGGGTATTCACCACAATTAACTCTTCATTTACGGATTGAAGTTCTTCATTGGTACTATGCAGTTCTTCATTGGAAACTAAAAGCTCCTCGTTTGCAGACTGCAGCTCTTCACTGGATGTTTCGATTTCCTCAATAGATGTCTGCAGACTCTCTTTGTTATATTGCAGCTCCTGTTCAAGATCAGCAATACGCTCATGTAATTTGCTTACCGCATCATAATTTTCAACACAATCGCCTTGAGAAATACTGTTTTTGCCTTCTTCAAACAAAGCATGAATCAGAAAACCGTTCTTTCTGGTGAGCAGCGGTTTTACAACAAGGTTGATCTGATGCGTTTCTTCTCTAAGTTTAACTTTTATATTGGTATATGTAACCGCGTTTTTTTCTTTTTTAACTTTGTTGATTGCAGTTCCAATGGCAGTGGATAGTTCCTGCGGAACCATTTTCCGGATATCCAAATACACCCTTCCACGTGGGACCCGAAGGAATTTATCTGCATCTCCGCACACTTGTACCAGTTCTCCGTTCTCATCAACAACAACACTGGGTGGTAAACACTCCTCTATTAGCTTTGAATAAATATCTTCAATCTCCCAATGTGGTCTAAACCTTCCTGTAAAGTAATCATTAGCAGGCTTTGGCGTAATGGTCTTCATACCGGTTGATATAACGGAAATATCGTCTATCAGCGGTTGGCTTTTTATTTCTTTTCTTTTATATATTTTCCATTTTATGTTTTCTGTTGAAAAATAGCCATTCATTTTACCTGTTGTTTCACTTGTACCTAAAAACAGAAAACCATTTGTATCCAAAGCAAATTGAAATGTAGACAATATCCTGGTTTGCAGGTTTGATTGGAAATAAATAAGTAAATTCCTGCAGCTTAAAAGATCAATTTTAAAAAATGGCGGATTGTTTATTACATTATGAAAGGAGAATATCACCATTTCACGTATGGATTTTAAAACCTGATAAACATCCTTCTTTTTCAGAAAATACCGGTTGAGCCGTTCGAGAGATACATCCTGAGATATGCTGTCGGGGTAGATTCCGGTACTTGCATACTCGATTGCATGATTATCGATATCGGTGGCGAATATTTTTACATTGATACTCTTTTTTTCCGTGTCCATGTATTCCTTAAACAATATAGCCAGTGAATACGCCTCTTCACCTGTGGAGCATCCCGCAACCCAGACTCTGACAGCTAACTTGTCTGTTTTGCTGCCGATGATTTGGGGTATAACCTTGCTTTTTATAATCTGAAAGGCCTCTTTGT
>CAZSVI010000163.1:0-6757 GCA_964610205.1 uncultured Oscillospiraceae bacterium | reverse complement strand
ATAGGCCCCATTGAGAAAGGAATAACATACAATGTGCGTCCCTTCATGCAGCCACTGTATAACCCGGTCATAGCTTTTTTCAACTCTGCAGGATCAATCCAATTGTTTGTGGGACCCGCATCTTCCTGTTTTTCGGATGAAATATAGGTACGGTTTTCCACACGCGCCACATCTGACGCGTCACTGCGGAAAAGATAACATCCCGGAAGCTTTCCTTCATTTAACCTGACGGCGGCACCGGAATCAACCACTTCTTTCAGCAGACGCTCATTTTCTTCTTCAGACCCGTCACACCAGTATACCTGATCAGGCCGGCACAGCTCGGAAACTTCTTTTATCCATGCCTGCAATTTTTTGTTTTTTGAATTCATAGTTGGTCTCCTTCCATATTTTTATATAAATAAGCAGTAGGAATAAACAGCTGGTTATATAATTTGTAAAGGATTTTTGTTAATTTTTTAACTTATATATAATAACACAAAATCAGTCGGATATCAAATAAAATTTGAATTTTGAAAAACAAAATCCTGCATAAAGAGTTTACTATTTATGGTTAAGTAAATCTTTGACAGGCCCTGATCTTTTGGGTCAAGTTTTGTGGCCCTAAATGATATTACCGAATATTAACCATTAAAAATTATTCCCTGAATTAATGATTTTATCAAAAATGTTGAACATCCTCTTTAACAACACTTACAAACTTTCGGGCGGCAACGGAAAGTGTCACACTCTTTAAGAAACAGAATCCAATTGCTCTCCCGGGAATTTCCTCTTCAAGCTTAAGCTTAAATAACACACCCTTCTTCAGATATTCCTGGGAAAACTCTTCTATGACACAGGAAATGCCAAAATTATATTTTGCGAATTCAAGTAACAGGTCATGGGATCCCAATTCAATTTCCGGCTGGATTTTTATTCCTTTTGTAACCAGGTACTTCTCCACATATTGCCTTGAAACAGATTTCCGTTCGAGAAATATCATAGGCAGATCGGTCATTTTCTCCAGGCTGATAACCGACGAACACATAGACTTGTACTTTTCACCGCATACAAAAATATCATGAATATCAATACATTTTTGTATTTCCAGTGCAGGATCCTTTATCGGGAGATTGCATACCGCAATGTCTATCTCACCCGACTTCAGCATACGGCACAGTTCCAGCGTTGTCCGGTTAATAATCCTCAGCTTGATATTCGGAGAACTGTTGTGAAATGTTTCAAGATACGGCAGCAGGAAATATCTCGAAATTGTATCCCCTACTCCTATTTTCATTTCTCCGACCATCAGATTCCTGGATTCCATAAGTTTCCTTTCGCCTACCTCAATAAGATTGATAGCCGAATTAATATATTCATAAAGAAGCTGACCGTCATTGGTTAAACTGACACCTTTCGAAGTCCTGGTAAACAAGCGGGTATCCAGTTCCCTCTCCATATTCATTATTGTCTGGCTCACCGCCGGTTGTGTCATATACAGTACTTTTGCCGTTTTAGAAAAACTCTGATATTTTGCCACTTCGCAAAATATCCTGTATGCATCCAATTTAGACGTCATATAATTCCACCTTATACCCTATATTTAATGTATTTATTTTACTTATATCATGTTTATCTGTATAATACAAGTACAAATCGTATAAAACACGAATAGGAGAGAATTCTTATGGAGAGAGTTGTAGGAACCGTAGTGAGAGGACTTCGTGCCCCTATACTGAAAAAGGGCGACAATATATCACAAGTAGTCACGGATACTGTTTTGAATGCCTCCGATATTGAGGGTTTCCAAATCCAAAACAGAGATATTGTTGCTGTTACCGAATCCGTTATTGCAAGGACTCAGGGTAATTATGCCGGTATTGATGCTATTGCGGAAGATATACGGATCAAATTCGGGAATGATACAATAGGCGTTATTTTCCCCATTCTAAGCCGTAACCGTTTTGCCATCTGCCTCCGGGGTATAGCAAAAGGAGCCGCAAAGATTGTTTTAATGCTTAGCTACCCGTCCGATGAAGTAGGCAACCATCTTGTCGACATTGATCTTCTGGATGAAAAAGAAGTGAACCCGTGGATCGATGTTTTAACCGAAAAACAGTTCCGTAATTTCTTCGGGTTTGGCAAACATACGTTTACCGGCGTTGATTACATTGATTATTATAAGTCCTTGATTGAAGAATATGGAATAAAATGTGAGATAATCTTTTCAAACAACCCAAAAACAATCCTTCAGTATACAAAAAGTGTACTTGCCTGCGATATTCATACACGAAACCGGACTAAAAGAATCCTCAGAGAAAACGGAGTTGAAAAAGTGTACAGCTTGGATAATATTCTTTCAAAGCCGGTAAATGGCAGCGGCCACAACGAAGTATACGGACTTTTAGGATCGAATAAGGCAACCGAAGACAGTATCAAACTTTTTCCAAGAAATTGCCAGCCTATCGTTGACAATATTCAGGCACTTATAAAGGACAAAACAGGAAAAACAATAGAGGTATTGATTTATGGCGACGGCGCCTTCAAGGATCCTGTCGGTAAGATTTGGGAACTAGCCGATCCTGTAGTATCTCCGGCGTACACGAAAGGTCTTGAGGGTACCCCCAATGAAGTTAAGCTTAAATATCTAGCAGATAATAATTTTGCCCATTTGGAGGGTGAAGAACTAAAAAAAGCCATATCCGAATATATACGGAATAAAGAGGCGGATTTGGTTGGAGCCATGGCTTCTCAGGGGACAACTCCCCGAAGGTTGACCGACTTAATCGGCTCCTTGTGCGATCTTACATCAGGCAGCGGGGATAAAGGAACTCCAATCGTTCATATACAAGGCTACTTTGACAATTATACGAAGTAGGTTAGATACCCTGTACGTATACAGCATATTTTTTCATTTAAAAGTAAATAATATAAATATTCAATGGGCGCTTGCGCGAATTGTGCAGGTTCAAATGCTTAAATGGAGGAATTGCATGAATACGGAAACAGGAAGAACCTTTAAAAACCTTCCCCGCTCATTCTGGCTTGCATCTACAGACTCAACTGATTATCCGTCGTTAAATAATGACTTATCGGTAAATACAGCAATTATCGGTGGAGGAATGGCCGGTATACTGTGTGCCTGGTATCTGAAAGCAGAAGGCCTTGATACGGCAATCCTTGAAGCCGATCGGATTGTTCAGGGCACAACGGCACATACAACGGCAAAAATAACCTCCCAGCATGGACTGATATACCATAAAATTGAGCAGCAGAGGGGTTCCGATCTGGCAAGGCAATACGCCGAAGCAAACGAATGGGCTATTACCGAAATTAAAAAAATATCGGAAAATAATAATATTCAATGTGAGTATACACCACAATCCGCTTATGTCTATACACAGGAGGATAAAAATATCCGGAAAGTGGAGGATGAAGTAAAGACAGCTTCTTCCCTTGGAATTAAGGCCTCATATATACATGAGATCCCTTTTCCGATACCCATAAAAGCAGGCATTAAATTTGAAAAGCAAGCTCAGTTCCATCCAAGGAAGTTTTTACTCCCGCTGGCGGAAAAACTTTGCCGCGAAGGTGTTAAAATATATGAAAATAGCCGTGTGGTTAGTATGGATATTCACAATCCCTATACTCTAACCACAAACAACGGGATAAGGGTTACCGCCGAAAATGTAATTATCGCCTCACATTATCCATTCTATAATAAGCACGGTATGTATTATTCACGTATATATACCGAAAGAACATATATTATTGCGATAAGAGCACATGATAAATATCCGGGAGGCATGTATATCAATGCTGAGGAGCCGTCACGTTCCCTTAGATACTGCAAAAATGACAATGATGAAATGATACTGGTTGTGGGAGAAAACCATAAAACCGGACAGGGGAAGGATATGGACAGGCATTATTGGGCATTGGCGGATTTTGCCGAAAAAATTTTCAGCGTTAAGGCTATCCCTTACAGGTGGTCAACACAGGATTGCATGACACTGGATGGCATCCCCTATGTTGGACAATTTTCAAGTGATACTCCCGGTCTTTATATTGTTGCCGGTTTTGAGAAATGGGGCATGACAAACAGCGTGGCCTCTGCAATAATACTTAAAGACTTGATTTTAAGGGGTGAAAGCCCCTGGCAGGAAGTTTATAACCCTTCGCGTAAAAACCTTACAGGTTCCGTAAAACACTTTGTTGTTGAAAACCTGGATGTGGCAAAGCATCTGATTGGCGGGAAAATAGTCAAAAAAACGGAAGACGAAAAAGTAAAGTCCGGGGAAGGCAATATAGCGGAAGTTGATAGAAAGCGCACAGGCGCTTACCGTGATAATAACGGAAACCTTCATTTAGTAAATACAACCTGTACCCATATGGGCTGTGAATTAAACTGGAATTCAGCGGAATTATCCTGGGATTGTCCCTGCCATGGTTCCAGGTTCACATATACGGGAGAAATCGTTGAAGGACCTGCCGTTCATCCCCTGAGTAAAGATAATGATATAAGTACTATTAATAAAATAATCACGGAAGATTTTTAATATATAAGTTGAACTAAGTTTTTGTATCATTACTGGCCGTGGATGAACCGAGATGAAACCCCTCCTCACCTCTAAAGGTGGCGGGTACCGATTTCCTCTATCAGGTGGTGGGCATATCTCCCGCCTGTTCTCATGCCTGTTGGTGCCTATCACATAAAGAAGTATAAGGTCTGGTTCCTTATTCCATACCTCCACGCCTCTCATTATTGCTCATCGGGTTTCATGACCATATTCGAATCATACAGATAACCACAAAAAAACAGCAGTAACAAACAATAATGAAATGACAGCGATTTTGGATAAGCTTCTTTTTCTCAGGATTAAAAAAACTTTTTTTCATTCAAACCTGTCGCAGGTTTATCTTTATTATTCTTATTCAACACGGCAGTCCAATATGAGGTGTGCACTCCGGATTATTCCATTCCATGGTTATTCCGTCAACAGCCGCACCTGGACCGTTCAGAAATGCAGGCATTACAGCCGCCAGTGTTTTTCCCTCACCGGTTTATATTTCAACGATTCTTGGATTTTTCATGCGGTTGAACTAAAATCCTACAGTCATTGTGCCGTTTTGTCCCTTTTATGGTAGAATTCATTCATGTTGACACCTTGAATTTTTTAATGGTAAACTGGTATCAGAAAAAGCAAATTCCTATCTGGGAGCCCGCTCGAAAAGTCAAGCACGCATCTTTCCGCCCATTTTTCCGCGCATTCTCCTGAAAAAAAAGCGTTAAACATCCGGATATTTGCCATTTTTTTGCAGAATTTGCACGAAAAACCGAATCAAAAATCTACATACCCGACTTTCCGAGTGGACTTCCAGCAAAAAATATTTAGAATAAAAGGTATTAACATGTATCCTTTGTTGCATTATCTGCTGCTTGTGTGTGAAAAATCCTGGCTATCCTTGTTAACATTGTTTCCTTATGTGATCCTGGGAGTAATCGCTGGAGAACTGCTAAAGCTTACGTCGTGGACAAAACTTGTTTACAAGTATATTTCCAAGTCTCCCCTTATGTCGGTAACAGTTGCGGCTCTATTAGGAATGGCATCTCCATTTTGTACCTATGGTACGGTGCCTGTGGTATTACAGCTAAGGAAAGCCAATGTTCACATTTCTCCACTGGCTGCTTTCCTCGTTGCCTCATCCATGATGAATCCACAGCTTTTCATCCTCACCTGGGGTGGTCTCGGGGGAAAAATGGCTATAGCCAGGGTTATATCAGTACTCTTGTTCGGAATTCTCCTGGGCTTAATTCTTTATTTTCTTCCAGCCAAATGGGTTGTTAATCCAGGAACGGAAGGAGATAATACTACACAGGATGCAATTTTGTGCAGGCAGAGTAAAAAATTTGAAATAAAAAAATTTACAGCAGATGTTCTGGAAAGTATTCAATTTGTAGGTTTTTATCTTGTTATCGGTATTATTCTGGGAGCCATGATTGAAGTATTTATCCCTGGTTATTGGATAACCTTCCTGCTCAAACCCGGAAGCCGGTCATCGGTTCTGATTGCAAGCTTGATGGGTGTTCCCCTTTATGCCTGTGGAGGTGGTGTTATCCCTCTTGTAAGAACCTTCATCAAGGAAGGCATGAGCAGCGGGGCCGCTCTTGCCTTCCTTATTGTCGGTCCTGCAACCAGAGTGACCCCTCTGATGGCATTGGCAGCAGTATTCAGGCCATTATTTATAATTATATATATGGTTTTTCTTTTAGCCTTCGCCCTTACAGCAGGCTTGTTATTCAGATAAAACATTATGCTTAAGGCATTTCAATAACAAATTCTGTAGTTTTTGTTTCAAATAATTTACATTGATATTTATGTATGATAAAGTAAACATATGAATTAATAAGCTGTAGATAGCTTATTATATAATGCAGAAAGTGAGGAGTATTTATTGAAAAATTATAAAAAATTAAAATTACCTATTCTTATAACCTTAATAGGAATAGGATTCTTGGTTTACAAATTACAAATATTCGCTCCTTTACAGAATAACACTTCTTCTGTAAACAATATGATTGATTACACTGTGAGTGGAAGTTCAACTGTGGCGATCGTACAATCAAGTGTCGGTAAAGCAGAGGATATCCAAAGCGATCAAATCAAAACCTTGGTAAGTCAAGCCGTTGAATTGGCAGGCGGCTTTAAGGATTTAATCAAAAATGGCAGTACGGTAGTTATCAAACCCAATCTTGTTACCATGAATGATTACTGCC
>CAZSVI010000162.1:0-6762 GCA_964610205.1 uncultured Oscillospiraceae bacterium | reverse complement strand
GTGATTAACATCAAAGAGGACATAGGGGAAGACGGTGATTTTTTAATTGAATCGCAGCAGGAGGACTCTAAAATAATCTATATAATTCGTTTTGTACAAAAATGATTTTTATAAAAAGGAGATGAATTTTCATGTATGCAATTGAAAAAAGATCCATACTTAAAGTCCTTGCCATTGCCGTCATCCTGTTTATGATGATGAGCATATGCGCGGCAGCTCCGGTTTTTGCGGAAGACATAACAAATATGCCGGTTACGACAGGCAGAAATGTCAGCGGCAGCCAGGTATTTCTTAATGAAACATTTGACGTGAATTATTCCATTGCACCGCAGCCTATACCCTATGACAGCGTGAACCCGCAGCAGGAGAAAGAAATTGTCCTTATAATCGACGTCTCCGGAAGTATGGAATGGGATGTATACGGAAACCAAACAAATCAGAGCAGCAAAAAAAGAATTACAATAGCAAAGAACGCAGCCATTAATTTTATTAACAACATCGCCGGTGACGAGGGAGTGAAGGTATCCTTAATCACATACAGCAATACGGCCATTGTTAAGAAAGGACTGACGACACAACTGGAGGATGTAAAAGCCGAAATAAACAGTTTAGTGACGGGAGGCGGCACCAATATAGGCGATGGATTAAGAAGGGCCTATTATGAGCTGGAAAAAGGAAGCAGTACAGCGGATAAGTATCTTATTCTGTTAACGGACGGAGAGCCTACCTACCATAGTGTCGACAATAAAGGGAGGTTCTTTATGAATGACGGCGCCCCATCAACTTATAAGGGCGGAGGTTCTTATGCGACACCGGATGATGTAGAGTATTGTTATAAAGTAATTAATGATCTTATAAACACAAGAGATATTAACTCCTATATGATTGCGTTTTCTTCGGGTTCAAACCAGAATATACTGGAGGGGCTTGCCACAAGCGCAAACGCTCAGTATAAGGCGGCAATGACCGCAGATGCCCTGAATGAAGTGTATCAGGCTATTTCATATGAAATAGCGAGTGATTTAACAGTTGCTTCCGTTCAGTTTGATGAGGCGTTCCCGGAAGGGCTGCAGATAACCGAAACTCCTGGAAATTTCAGCATAAACGGGCAAACCGTAACCGGAACTCTGGGGAATATATATTATAACTATAACGAAGTCACAGAGCAATATGAAGCTTCTCCCATCAGCTTTTCCTTTAAGGTTAAAGGGGTTGCCAACGGTGATTATATCCTGGGTGAAAACAATTCCTCAAAGCTCACATACCAGGATTTGAACGGGGAAGCGGCAGCCGAATATTTTGAGGAAGCGGAAATATCGGTTATATCCTTCGGCAAGCCGGACTTTTCGGTAAAAAGTGTGACAAGAAGCGGAGAGACTGTAACGGTGATACTGTCGGCTACATTGCCGGAGTATGCTGATCATGCGGAGTTTCAAGACGCGGATGGTAATTGTAAAATAGGTAATATTACAATAAGTGGTGATTATACTATCAGCGGTCTTTCCATTTATGCGACTCATCAGTTGAAACTTTGGGCAGTCAGTGTATCGGATGAAGAAAATGAATCAGACTTGAAAACTATATTCAATGCAATTGATATAAACTGATATCCTCACATGTCTCTTTTGCAGAGGCCTGCATACCATATAAAAATCAAGGTTTGCAGGCCTCTATACTAAAAGGCATGGAAAAACCGGCTTCTGGAGAGCCGGTTTGAAACAGTGGCTGCGGACTAAGGATTTGAACCCTAACAAAATGAGCCAGAGTCATTCGTGCTACCATTACACCAGTCCGCAATGAACACAAGGGGACGGTTCTTGTGTGTTAAATTACAATACAAGTACATATCCGTCAATACAGAACGAACTCTATTATAATATAAATATGCACCCAACGCAAGTGGTTTTAATGCCGCTTGCGGATTTTTTTGACTTCCTTAGTTTAACATATATGCTTTATAACAACGAAAGCAAATGCTTGCAATTGCAACAGAAGCAATTACTTGTAATTGCATCACACAGCAACAAGGTTCTTATCACGAAGTGATAAGGTTCTTCTATCGAGGCGGGAGCAGAGGATTTTTCTATGCAAAACCCCGCAATGAGCGACCCGCAAGCAATGCTCATCGTCTTATTAAGGTAATCGGTACTCTAAATACTAAACAGTCTCTATCCATCCCAGCGTATCAGGAATCTTGCCATACTGAATTCCTGTCATGGTATCATATAGCCTTTGGGAAATGGGACCGATCTTCCCGTTGTTTATGGTAATCACTCTGCCGTTCCAGTTCAATTCACCGACAGGGGAGATTACTGCAGCGGTTCCCGTACCGAATACCTCCCTCAGTATACCCTTGTCAAAGGCCTCATAAATCTCATCAATTGATATGCACCGTTCACTCATGGTGTATCCCCAGGAACGGATTAATTCCATGGAGGATTTTCTCGTAATCCCAGGCAGGATACTGCCGGTTAATGCAGGCGTGACCACTTCGTCGCCGATAACAAAGAAAACATTCATTGTTCCGACTTCCTCAATATATTTCTTTTTTATTCCATCAAGCCATAAAACCTGCGTATACCCTTTTTCTTTAGCATCAACCTGTGCTTTTAGACTTGCCGCGTAATTGGCGGAAGCCTTAACTTCTCCGAGACCACCGATTACGGCACGCACATAATTGGATTCCACATAAATTTTTACAGGATTAATTCCTTCCTTGTAGTAAGCGCCGACAGGTCCGGTAATAATAACAAAGCTGTATGTGTTTGAAGGGCGAACGCCAATATAAGGGTCGGTAGCAAAGATGAACGGACGGATATAAAGAGAAGTATCAGCTTCATCGGGTATCCAGTCCCTGTCGATATCGACCAATGCCTTAATGGCATCCACACCAAGCTGTTCATCAACCGGCGGAATGCACACGCGCAGACAGGATGCGTTCAGCCGTCTTATATTTTCAACCGGACGGAATAAGTTTACCTTTTTATCGTCGGTTTTATAGGCTTTTAATCCTTCGAAAATACTTTGTCCATAATGAATTGTCATAATGGACGGAGGAAGGGAGAGATTCTGATATGGTATGATTCGTGGGTCATGCCATCCTTTACCCGGGGAATAGTCGCAAATAAACATGTGATCGGAAAATGTGCTTCCAAACACAAGCTTGTTGGCTGCGGGCTTTTGTTTTGGATTATCGGTTTTCTTAACTGTAATTTTCATATTGGTCCACACACTCCTTTATCGCTGTTTCCCATAATATATGATTATGTTTGGTATGGTTGGGAAACATAAAAGATAATATTTAGATTGTTTTACCGCAAAGAACTCATACTTCCAGTAAATATACGCCGGTACTTTGTCAACCCTGATTCCTAAAATTACAGGCGGTTAAATTTACGTGGTTTTAAGTTGACAGAGTAATAAAATATAAACCGTTTATTTCATGTATAAAGTACCCGGAACAGGTTTTTATGTATGAAATATATAATGAATTCAAGCACGGCAAAATCATATTTTATTTGTATTTTAACACAATGAATATGATTACTGCAAACAAATTCTTGCATGGAAATATCAAGTTTGATATGATAACCGAAAGGAGAACAATTATGGGTAAAGGGCTGCAACCTGATTTATTTGTTAAATCAATCTTTACATTGGATATTAACTGGCTGAAGGAAAGAGGAATAAAAGGTGTCCTGCTTGATATAGACAATACGCTCATTACGCACAAACAAAAAATACCGGATAATAAGGTTATTGAGTTGATTAAGTTCTTTCAGGAAAATAATATACAAACGGCGATTGTATCCAATGCGACAAGAAGAAGGGTGGAAGTATTCAACAAGAAATTAGGCCTTTATGCCCGATATCGATCTTTCAAGCCTTCCAGAAAAGGTTTTTGCAAGGCAATGGGTAAATTAAAGTTGATTCCTGAAGAAACGGCGGTAATAGGGGATCAATTGTTTACGGATGTTCGCGGAGGCAACAGGCTTGGCTTGACTACCATACTGGTTGAGCCACTGGACGTTAATGAACCCGTTACAGTACGGTTAAAGAGGTTAATAGAGAAAATGTTAGTTAAAAAAGATCCTGTTTAGAAAAAGGTTTCTTAAATAGTAGGGGAGTTGTTATGGCTGATATGAATATTGACGGAAGGACAGCCTTGTATGCGTTGACAGGACAGCATATTGGCTTTTCACCAGTACCTGAGCAGTTTAATACAATCAGCGGTTTTATAGGATATAATTCGGTAATGCTGCCCTTTGATACCCAGAATGATATACATATGGTATGGATGCTTTGCAGATATTAAACTTCAAAGGAGTATTTGTGGATACACCATACCGATGCGCACTGGATGAATTGCTGGTTAACCGGTCGGAAGAAGCACGCCAATGCGGTTCTGTCAATGCAATCCGCATGAATGCAAATGGGCTGCATGGCCATAATACGGAAATCACAGCGTTCAGAAAAGCATTTCCCGCAATAACAGGCGAGGAATTAGCCGGGAAAAAGATATTTCTTATAGGCGCCGGAGGAATTGCCAGATCCATTGCCGCGGCATGCGCCCTTGACCAATGTGATAGTATTACAATTGTAAGCAGAACAACTGAAAAATCCCATGAACTGTGCAATGTAGCAAACCAGTTTTGCAATGTGGCGACTGCCGCGGATATAAATGATATTGGAACCATACATAGCTTCTATAATTCTGAAATTATTATTAACGCCTCTTCTGTGGGTATGTTTCCGCAGATTAATGTGCATACGCTTCCGGAAGGATACAATGTACTGCCACACCATCTTGTTTTTGACACTATCTATCATCCGCCGCAGACAAAACTATTACAGACTGCGGAAGAAAAGGGATGCAGGGTGTTTAACGGCAGAGATATAATGTTTTTCAGTTGCCTGGAGGCTTTTCAATGGTGGACGGATGTAATAATTGATGCTGATTGTGAAAAGAAATTGCTTAACATTTGGAAAGAGATGATATATAATATTTATGTAGCCTGATGGAAACAGGCTGGAAATAGGAGGGTTCGGGCATGGTAGTTAAAAACTACATGGAGGAAGTTGTTTTCCATTGCATAGATGAAATACTTAAAGATATCAATATGTGCAAATGTGAAGTCTGTAAGATGGATATAGCCGCAAAGGCGCTAAACGATCTGCCTCCCCAATATGTTGTAACAAAAAAAGGGGAGGTATATTCAAAGATAAACAATTTAAAAACCCAGTTTGAGGTTGATGTTATTTCAGCGATAACAAAGGCTGCCGTTCTGGTAAAACGTTATCCTAGACATAATATTAAGGAATGACCAAATAATAAATTAACATTTTTTAAGCAGACTCCTAGTATTTACAGAAAATCCCTCACTTAAAAAACAGGTTTTATTATTCCATTCATAAGGAAGAAAAAAATTAACTGTTTCAGTGTATTCATAAAAGAAAGAAGGTAAGATTGGGCAGGAGTTATTGATTATTTCAATTACCTCCTGCCTGATTGCGTAGTTTAAAAAAACAGAAGAATGAGCCCTTGGAGGATGCCAATAAAAAACCCTATCAGGGCGCCGAAATATTCTATATATCGGAGCTCTTTTTTTACCACTTTAGTTACCATAACTTCAAATGCGGTAAGATCCAGCGCTTCAATTTTATCGGTTACCATCTGAGAGACCGATAGATTATTTGTGGCGTTAGTGATCATATTTTTCAGCATATCCCGTATATATCTGTCCCCGTCTTTATCCATAAAAGATTCCAGCTGTTTTTTAACTGTTTTTTCTGTGAAGCCGTGAAGGAAACCCGGAAGCTTGTCCTTAAGTATTCCAATTACGTTTGTAACAATGGTTGATTTTAAAAGGTCTATCTCCTTATCCGATACAAGAGTGTTCATTATTTCATCAGGAGATATAAGCTGTTTTTCAATAACATCTCCAATGGAAACCGCCAATTCGGACTTACGGGCCGGTAACACTCCCTGAAGCTTGTGGCCGAAAGGCAGTTTTACGGCATTTAACGGCCTGAACAGGAGTTTTACCGCAATCAGGTTGGTAATATAGCCAATAAAGGCGCCAATAACAGACAAAATTATAAGTTTTACAGCAAACATTCAATGCCTCCAAACAAAATTCAATGAGCGTTTGATTTTAGAGTATAGCATATATTTATTAAAACAGCATTAAAAATCGTAGGAAGTTAATAATCACCGTAACAAGTAAAACATGATTACAAGGCTTTTATTTAAGAGTCAAAAAAGGTACAATAAGAGAAAATGGAACGAACAGGAGCAGTCTATGCTGTATAAAAGGTTTTCGGATTATCTTTTTGAAAACTATGGAGAAAAGGTATATAAAATTCCTGTGAATCTGCCGGCGACATGTCCGAACAGGGATGGGCTTATCAGTTTGGACGGTTGTGTGTTTTGCGGGGATGAAGGCGCGGGTTTTGAAGCTCTTTCCTCAGACATGGCAATTACCGAACAATTATTAAAAAATATAGGCTATATCTCGGAAAAATACAAAGCGAAAAAATATATCGCCTATTTTCAGAATTATTCCAATACGTATTTTCCTCAGGATACATTCAAAGATTACCTGCGGCAGGCTCTTGTAAAGGATGTTGTGGCATTGTATATTTCTACAAGGCCTGATTGTTTAAACCATCAATATCTCGAGGCGATGTCCGCGCTGCAAAAGGAAAACGGTGTAGACGTCCTAATTGAGATAGGGCTTCAGACAGTTAATTACCATACCT
>CAZSVI010000161.1:0-6807 GCA_964610205.1 uncultured Oscillospiraceae bacterium | reverse complement strand
GATTGGTATATCAGCTTCTATAATGTCATTCATTCTGGAGATGTTCAATGATTAACAGAAAACTACTACTCATCATAATAAGCGTTCTGATAATTGGATGCGGTTTATTGACCTACTATAATCTTAAAGATGATTATTCATTTAAGAATGATTATATTCAGTCTTATAGTGCCTCTAATGAGGATACTAATAAACAAGCTCCCTCTACTTCGGCCAATAATGTACCTGTAAGCACTGACGGAACGGATATTAACAAACCGGAAGATATATTGCCTGATGCTGACATAACGGAAGAAAAGGATCATAATACCGTTAATGAAACTGAAGGAAATGATAGCAAAATAAATGTTCAAACAGAACTGATAAAGAAGCCGTCATCCGATACCGTTAGCATTCTCTTCCTCGGAATAGACCGTACCGAAAAGCGTGATGAAACAAATATAGCTTTCAGTGCCGATACCATCATGCTGGCTAAAGTTGATTTAGACAATAAAACAGTAAAGGTTTTGTCAATACCCCGGGATACGCATGCGTATATTCCAATCATTGATAGAATGGACAAGATAAATTATTCATATGCTTACGGGTATCTTCAAGGGAAGGCTGTAAGAAGTACAATTGATGCAATAGATTCTTTATTAGGAACAACAAAAGTAGCAGACTATTATTTTACGCTTGATATGGAGCCGGTTCCTGATATTATTGATGAACTTGGGGGAGTGGAGCTTGATGTAGAAATTGATATGCTGTCTCATGGCGCGAATTTGTCAAAAGGCCTGCAATTATTGGATGGGGAAAAAGCCTTTGATTATATACACTGGAGGTACTCTGATGATGGCGACATTGGCAGAATTAACAGGCAGCATAAATTTATTAAAGCACTTTCAGAAAAATTGAAATCCTTGGATATGAATAATCTTCTTAAAATTATTTTATCAAACGAGGATTATATCGATACGGATCTCGGTCTTGAACAAATGGCGAACTTGTTTAGTGTCCTTTCAGATGTTCGTGAAGAAGATATTGAGTTTAAAGTTTTGCCGGGTAAACCTGAATATATAGGTAGTATTTCGTATTGGATTCCGGATGAAAAGAGTGTAAAAGAACTACTGAAAACATTCTTCTCTGAATAATTGCCGAAACTACCAGAATGTTGTCGAATATTTTGCGTTTCTATTGAAAAATATTACATTCTGTAATATAATGTATATGATATTTATTAATTTGTAGTTGGGAATATAAATTAATGGTATCGAGGTGATATACTTTGAAAATTTACGTAAAACCAGTAATCAGCATCGCAAATCTACGTCCTGAGGAAGGTCTGGCCTGTTATGGCAGTTATGACAATAACGATGGGGGTAGTAGCGGCGGTTATGGTTCAAACTTCTGGTGGAGCTGGTGGCAGAAATATTTTAAAAAATAAAGTAAGAGAATGCTGATTTTGAAAGAACTAAATAAGTAGAGAGAATTAATTTATAATCTGTCAAACATATGACAGATTTTTTCCTATATATGGAGGTTTGTTTATGGCTAAGTTGAGCATATCTATAGCAGGTATTGATTATAAAATACGGATACCGAATAATACGATAGGTGACGAATATATTAGTTTTTTATATAAGGGAGTGAATAAACCTGATGTATGGATCAGGATAAAACCAAAAAAGGTTATCCCTGAAGTAAGCGGTAAACTTATTTATGATAATGAACTTGAATGGTATTGCACAGGAAGCACTGAAAAAAAATATATTATTGTTATGAGGGATGATAAATCATCCCGGCTTGTTGTAAAAATGGAAACAGATATGTATTGGTCTGACATTATAATAAAGTACAACCCAAATTATCCTGATATCAGATTTATATTACATATTCTACTGGTTGAAATTGCTTTCAGGAACCGTATAATATCGCATAACGGGCTTGTTGTTCATGCTTCGGCTATTTTACATAATAACGAATGTATCATGTTTTCCGCTCCATCTGGAACAGGCAAGTCAACACAGGCCCGGTTATGGGAAGAGCATATGGGAGCGGTTGTTATAAATGACGACCACCCGGCAGTAAAGCTTATTGATAATAAACCGGTTGTTTTTGGTACTCCCTGGGCTGGTTCGGACAGAAAATATCAAAATATCAACGCACCGCTAAGGGCTGTTTTTATACTGGAACAATCAAACGAGATTATGTTGAGAAAGCTGGATTTTAATGATATTATAAACTGTTTTCTTCCCCGTTGTTTTCTTCCATACTATGATGAGAAGCTAATGGTAACAGCAATGCAACTGTTTGAAAGTATGTTTTTACAGATTCCTGTTTATTTATTAAAATGTACGCCTGATAAAGAATCGGTATACATTGTGTTAAATGAATTATATCCTGATAAACCTTTATGATTTATTCAGATAATTAAACACTATATGTTTTATGTAAAGTATATAGTTAATAAATACCTGGACATAGATACCATTTTATTATATAATTAGATTATGTAAAATAAAAAATTCTTTTCCTGTTGTTTAATGCTGTATCGGCACGGGTAAGATCATTAACAGTATCTGTCGGGAAAGGCCTATATTATATGAATAAAAAATGGAAACAATTCAGCGAAAATCTGCATGAAAAAGTAAAAGAAAAGGGAATTCCTTTTTCAGGCCAGTTTGAGTTAACAGCTAGATGTAATCTTAAATGCAAGATGTGTTATGTTTGCGAGGCTCCTAATAATAAGCGTGTTCTTTCTGATGAATTGACTGCTGATGAATGGATACGCCTTGCCCGCGAAGCCCGTGATGCCGGGATGTTGTATATATTGCTGACAGGAGGTGAAGTGTTTCTAAGATCAGATTTCCAACGAATTTATGAAAATATTGCAGATTTAGGATTGCGTATTTCGATATATACGAATGGCACATTGATTACACCTGAAATAGCTAAGTGGCTTGGAAAATTGTGTCCTTCATGCATTGAAGTGTCTCTTTATGGGGCATCGCCGGAAACTTACAAAAGAGTAACGGGACAAGCTGATGCCTTTGATAAGGCGATAAGAGGTGTTGATTTACTTTTATCTGAAGGTGTTAATACTCAGATAAAAACAACAGTAATACGGGATAATGCTGACGATCAGAAGAAACTGATGGAAATTGCTACCAAAAGAAACCTTCTTATGAGATTTGTTCTCTATATTTCACCGCGCAGAGATGAAAACGGTAATGGCTGTGGTGCAATACGGCTTTCTCCACATGAAATATCCCAATATGAAAAAAAGGCAAATAACTGGTTCTTAGCAGAAAGGAATAAAATACTTCAGGATTGCAGCAATTCAGATGAAATAAACACTAAAAACAACAAAACAGATAATACGGCTTTTAAATGTAATGTTGGCAAATCGGATTTCTGGATAACCTGGAACGGAGATATGATCCCTTGTGTATTGATGGACTCACCGAGAATAAGTGTTTTTGGAAGAAATTTATCTTCTGTTTGGGATGAAATGAAAGAAATATGTACCGATATACCCGCATGCGGTGAATGTAAACAATGTGCACTTAAAAACTTTTGTTACACATGCCCGGCCAGGTTAAAAGCTGAAACAGGAGTTTTTGATAAAATTTCTCCTTATTTATGTGAATGGGCGAAATATAGAAAAGAAAATTTTTCTTAACATCTAAACGTGTATTTTGGGATGAATAACGAACGGGAGGTGATATAAATGGGAAAAACTTACGAAAAACCAGAGGTTGATTTGTTTGATCTTACTTCCGAAGAAAGAATTGCCGGCTCGGGAAACTGCGCTGCTACTCCAAATGAAAATGCTAATCCAAATGCAGGATGCGTACCATACGCAGACGCTCCCAGTAACGCTAATCCTTGGTGTCCTTGATGCTGAACTTTAAAAGCCTGTCATTTATGACAGGCTTTTAAAAGTATTATCCTTTTTATTTCTTTTAAGTTTAGAACCAGGAGGGTTTATTTTAAAAATGTATGAAATAGCTGGAGTCAAAATGAAATTTTTCGCAGACTTTGATGTGAGTATGCGGCTTAAGCCATATCAATCCAACTTTTCAGATAATCCGGATGTTATAATTACTATTACAAAATGTAAGAGTATCCCAAAAAACCGTACAAAACTGTTACTGGATGATGTTATTAAGTGGCATATAGATACTGAGAATAATGTCATTCAAATAGATTTTCCGGACGATTATTACAAGGAAGGAACTACTTGCAGGCTTTGTGTTAATAAACAATGGACTAATGCTACTATTTACTATATTAAAAAGGAAACCAATTGTGAAAACGCAATATTAAATATATTTGGTAATATAATAATGCGTAACCGTATTCTTTTTCAACAGGGAATTTTGTTACATGCTTCTTCCATACAATTTAACAACGAGGGCATCATATTCTCTGCTCCGTCCGGAACAGGCAAATCAACTCATTCAGCTTTATGGGAACAGTATTATAATGCATGTGTCATAAATGATGATACTCCGGCGCTTAAGTTATTCGATAATCATATTATGGTTTGTGGTACTCCATGGAGCGGATCCTTAGGAAAGCATTCAAATATTAGTGCACCGCTAAAAGCAATTGTTATTTTGGAACAATATCCTGAAAATTGCATTCGAAAGCTTACAGAAAAAGAATCAATAACATCATTAATCCCAAGATTTATGTTACCATATCACAACAAGAAACTGATGGAAACCGCAATGGAATATATTAATCATATTGTTAAATCGACACCGGTATATCTGTTGAAATGCAGACCCGATCGTGAGGCGGCGGAGTTGGTTCACAGAACATTATTCTAAAATATACTTTTATTGAAGGTATCTTATGCGAAAATACATTCCTTTCATTTTAATTTTCATAATGCTTATATTAATACTTGGTTCTTCAGCAATAAGCGGGCCGGTTTCGTATGGTTCTTCAGAAGTTGTTGCCCGGTTTGTTAAGGAATTAATGGCTTTTATGGGGGATAACAACTACTGTGTTACCACGATTGATATGATTATCCGCAAGCTGGCGCATTTTTCCGAATATATGCTATTAACCGTGCTTCTGTCAATCGGCTTTTTAAATATAACAAAAAGAAAATGGTTTCCTTTATTGATATCAGGTTTTATTGGCTTTACCGTTTCATTGCTGGATGAAGGATTCGTACAGGCATTTACAAGTCGCAATAGCAGCTTGTTTGACGTTTTGGTGGACTGTTCGGGTATTATGGCGGGATTGCTTGTGATTTTCCTGTATTTGACATTGGGTGTAAAAATGAAAAAATAATGGATAATTTTTAGTTTTAAACTATGGTATTGATTCTGTACGTTAGGGATTAAGTTTAATTATTTTTTCCTTATTTTCAATTTTTATTAAAAGCATGCGAGGTGGGATTTCTAATGCGGGGTTGGGATGACTATTATAGAATTTTGCAGGTGCATTATCTTGCAGAACCTGAGGTAATAGCAAGTGCATATAAAAGACTGGCAAAGAAATACCATCCGGATGTAAACGGATCTGACATAAAAATGAAACAGATTAATGAAGCGTATGGGATTTTAAAGGATAAGGAGAAAAGAAAGAAATATGATGCTGATTGGCTAAAGAAGCAAGACAATGCAATAAATGAAAAAAGTAATCCGAAAAACGAAATAGATACAGAAAGCGTTATTCTGGCAAAAGCAATATTGGGCAGGTATTTTGCATATATCAAGAATAAAAATTTTGAGAAGGCGTATGAGCTTTTATCAAATATGGATAAAAAAAAAATACAGGTAGAAGATTTTTTTAAATGGCAAAGCGCTGTCTCCAAGATTTTTTACCTTCAGGATTTTAACTACAAAGCTACTACTACAGATAAAAATATAAAGATCAGTAACTTGTTCTATAAGCAAATCGTTAGTTTTACAGTGATAACAATAGAACATAACATAGTAATGAACCGGTTGGAAAAAGACATTATCAATAAAACCGTTGTGCTTGAAAAAGAAGGTTGGCGAATATATTTAGGATATGAAGACGTACAGCCTCTTATTGCAAAATTTGAAGAGCTTACCGGGTTGCTGGTAGCAAAGTCATTGATTAATGAAATGGTTGAAGCTTATAGTAATGTGGATAATTTAACAGGGTTTAACAACAAAAAAGGCTTTATTGAAGCAGCTGAAAAAGAGGTATGGAGATATTTCAGATATGGCAATACGTTTTCACTCATGTTACTTGAGATTGGTTTTAATAAAAGCGCAGCTTGTAATATAGGACAGGAGTTTAAATATTCTTCTATTGGGTGGGCTGGCAAGATATTAAAAGATAGTTTCAGAAAGCTTGATTTGATTGGCAGGTGGGAAGAAACAAGGTTTATTGTTTTGATGCCTGAAACTGATTTAGCCGGCAGCATTAAAGCTGCTTTGAAAATCAAAGGACATTTTGATAAAGAAAAACTATTATTTCATGGTGAAAAATATAAAGCAATAATAAATATAGGAGTTGATGAATGCACGGATTCTCTTGAAAGCACGATAGAAAGGTTACATCATTCTATCGGTGTCGCAAAGAAGCTTGGAGATAGCAATATCATTCATTCTAGTGATATATATACAAACAGCCTATACTCAACTCATCGTAAGTAAAGATGTATATTTATTCGCCGGATGTCGGTTATGATTGAGCCAACCGTCCCCTTGTGTTCAATGTCGGGGAACGTGCCGGGAGCGGTTTATCAAATATTCAGCACGCATGGGAAGAATAACATTCGGGAAAACCTATGTTGATAGAAACCTTTGAACCTGAACGCGCAACATTAAA
>CAZSVI010000160.1:0-6912 GCA_964610205.1 uncultured Oscillospiraceae bacterium | reverse complement strand
CCGCGCATTCTCCTGCAAAAAAAGCGTTAAATATCCAGATATTCGCCGTTTTTTTTGCAGAATTTGCTTAAAAAACTAAATCGAAAATCTGCATAGATTTATATAAAGTAACAATTCGGAAAGTTAATTTTATTGTATAACTCAAATCCTTTTTCCATGCTGTTTTGCTCATAAAACATTTTTTTGAACTTAATGTCCAGGTGCCAATTATCATATTTTCATGTTAATTACTTCTTTGTAAGTTATACTTTGCGCATTATATGCCTGACAGACCTGAGACGCCTGTCGATTCTTATTTTTTCACGATGCAATTTCTCTTTTGATTTTACGGCTCCTTTCCTAATCAACTCATATAACCGTATGAATTGAGGTTTAAATAATTTAACCAATAGAACAAAAGGCCAGATTATTATTTTAACTAGAAATGTAATAATCAGGATTACCCAACGAGATAACAATAAAAAATAAAGCGTTACTCCGAATGCCGCCGCCATAAGAAAAAAGAGCCTTACCTCACCTTCATTGCTTATAAACGCGGTTAAAAATATAATAACAGCCGTTATGAGCCAGAATGCTATGTCTTCCAGAGTGAGCATAAATACTTTTGTCTTCAGCACTTTTCTCTTAAGCCGAAACAGGTCGTATATGAATCCCGCAGCCAGACCGCTTCCCAATGCGCTCAAAAAAACATACACTTCATGTATCATATGTTTATCCTTCTATCGGAAAAGACCGGATAAAAATCCACTTTTTCTTTGAGGTGCGGTTTGATCCAGATATTCAATAACACCTATTTCCCCTTCAACATCCAACGCAGCACTTTCAACATCCAGCTTGTTAATATGCATTCCCGTTCCTCTGACCACCAGAAGACCAAGTTCGGTATCTACAACAACGCATTCTTCATTAAAACTTTCAACATTATGAACCCCGGTTATTATTAACTTCCTCCTGTCGCGAAGGGTAATATTCTGATGCTCCCGTTCCGGCGTTTTTCTCTCTTCGGCCATATCATTCACCACCATTAACAGACTGACGGAACCAACACGGCACATTTCTAAATATTTACATAATACTGCATAATATAATCGTGCCATAATATGTCCATGTATTGAAATTCTATGAGGAAAACGCTTGCAATATGTTTTTTAATTTTGGAGTGTATGTTACAGGATTTCTATCATTTCTGCAGTATCTTCTTTGCGAACATGTTCCGAAACCCTTTTTACCCGGAAGCGGGTTGAGTTTTCGCCAAAACGGATCTCTACAATATCCCCTTCTTTTACCACAGAACCAGGTTTCGCCACCTTGCCGTTAATAGTGACCTTATCCCTGTCACAGGCTTCCTGGGCTAATGTTCTTCTTTTTATTATACGGCTTACCTTTAAAAATTTGTCAATACGCATTTTATTATCCTCATCATTTAATTTACATATGTCAGCAGCTTAGTCCACTACCGGCATCCCTATTACAGCTTCTTAGATTCCTCCCATAAAGCGTCCATTTCCTGAAGTGTCATGCCGGAGAGTTCCCTGCCCATCTCGGAGCTTTTTGTTTCAATATATTCAAACCTTTTTATAAACTTATTAATGGTACCGGTCAAGGCCAACTCGGGCTGTATTTTCAAAAACCTTGCGACATTTACGACGGCAAACAGCAAGTCACCCAGCTCTTCTTCAGCTTTCCCGGCATCTCCGCTTTTATAGGCCTCCCGTAATTCCCCGGTTTCCTCAATGACCTTTTTCCATGCGTCATCCACATGATCCCAGTCAAAACCTACCTTGGCCGCTTTTTCCTGTACCTTGTAGCTTCTCATCAAAGCCGGAAGGATGGATGGAACATCCTTCAATATTAATGTCTGGGTTTTGGCTCCCTTTTCTTCTTTCTTTATGTCTTCCCATAAATTAACAACGTCTTCCGCCGTTTCAGCCTGTTCGTGACCAAAAACATGCCTGTGTCTGGATACCATCTTACTGCTGACGCTATGGATAACATCCTCCATGGAAAACCGGCCGTTTTCCTCTGAAACCCTGGCGTGAAATACCACCTGCAGTAATACATCACCCAATTCTTCACATAGCTTCTCCGGATTATTAAGGTCAATGGCTTCCAGGACTTCATATGTCTCTTCGATCAAATACTTCTTAAGGCTTTCATGATCCTGCTCCCTGTCCCATGGGCATCCGCCGGGGCTCCTCAATAATTTCATTATTTCAAGCAAATCTTCATAACTGTATCGTTTTTTTTGCATATTCCCACTCCGTTCACTGTATCGTATTTCACCGTATCAGATCAACCGGACCCGTGATTTTTTCTATACTCCTTGGAATAGCGTCCTGGGAGTTGTTCCAGGGTGCATCCTGGTTCTTGTAGTCGAATTTTTGAGTAAACCAGTTTACTTCTTCCTTTATTCTATCCAGATGAATCAGTTCCATAGACATCAGTGTCAAAACAAATTCACTCCGCCGGCCTCCGTTCAAGTATTTCAGTGAGCCCTCCAGAAGCTTTTTTATATGTTTCAGGCAAAACCCCTTTTTACTATGAAAAATTTCTCTGAAATCCGGCTCCTTGAAATACAGATACAATATGACATCTGTAAACTTTTCCATGTTCCTGTTTATTTTTTCACATATTGTACAGGATGTCTCCATACTGATAAGTTTATCCAGGAGAGATTGTATAAATTGCACTGTCTGGCTTTTGCCTTTTTTCAGGCTCTGAACTGCCTGCTCCATTGTTCCGGATGATGCCTCTTTTTTTATACGGGGAAGATAATCATCATACATTTTCTTCATAACCCCGTTTTGTTCCATCAAATGCGTATCAATGACAAGACCCAGCGCCAAACGGTTTTTCTGCAGATTGTAAAGCCTGGCGAAATGACGGCTGCAAAAACCCTTTTTATTGGTTTCTATACGGCTATCGGGTTCCATCATGGAAGGCCCCAATGTATATTCAAGAGCATCCTCTTCCAGCTTTTTTTCGAGAAGGCACATGGGACACTCACAGTCCTTCCGGAAAGCTTCACTTACAGGAATGGTATAAATCCGTTCTTTCAATATAAATCCACCTCTTTGAATACGTTATATTATCCGATGAAATGATCCAAAAAATCAGAATCCTTTTGAAAATCCTTCCCCATTTCATAAATTGTCGCGTTTGCTCCATACTGCCCGGCTATTTCCAGAGCTTCATGCCTGTAATACTGAAAATCCTGTGCGGCAAGGATAATAATGTGGTCATGAGTAATCGGATAAACATTTTTCAATTCTTTTGTTAATGCCTCCGCCAAACCATTGTCACAAAACAAAGCCGTATCACTTTTAATATGGATTACCTCAAGCGGAGTATTCAATGCCCGGCAGTCAACAACCTGTTTCTTTAATTCACGGAGAAAAGCTTCTTTGTAGTTCACAGTTAAAACCCTGCGTTCTTCTTCGAGACTGATGAAATTATTCAGAATTGGGGCCGATAAATTCGCAACAGACTCCATCACTACCAGATTTTCCTCATCGCTTAAAAATCCGTTCCTGAACTGGAAAACCAGTACCGCTCCCAGAAGAACGGTTTCACATTTTTCAAGATAAACCGGCACTGCCAGAAGCCCCGACTTCTTACCCAGGACACGATCCATCTCTTCTCCCAAATAATGATACACTTTATCTTCGTCGGTTTCAAGTACAATACTTCCGTTATACAGTCTGTTCCAGTATGAATTTAAAATAATGATACCGCTGTTGAACTGTACTCCCGTTTCAGCAGCAATGACAAGAGCTTGCTCCTGAGGCTTATATAACGCCAGCGCACCCTTTTTAACTCCGAAAGAAACCTCCAGCGTATGCATTATTAACTGCTGAAGTGTATTCAAATCCTCCGCACTGTTTATGTTTTTCATCAGCCTGTTCAAAGACATCAGTCTGTCAAGCTTTTCCTGCAGGAGGCGTTTGTGTTCCTCCAGTTTTTTAAGCAGAATGGCATTGGAAAGAGCAATATATGTGTACGCCGCAAGGCTTTCCACCAATTCAAACATGCTATCCTTATAGGGCAGTCCCGAGACAGTTTCACCAAGACAGACAAAGCCCAAAATTTCGGATTGCTTTATCAGCAGAATAATGTAAAGAGGTTTTAACGGGTTAAGAATATCTATTTTCTCGTTAAATAGTAAATTGAAATATTTAATATCGGATGGTTTACGCGTATCCACCAAAAAACACATGGGATCTATGTATGCCGCGGCATTTGGGGTAAATGCAATGGAGCCTTTGGGAACAACCGATTGGTAAATATCCTTATATGCCTTAATAACAAATTTCTCCGCGCCTTCATCATACAGAAAAAAACCTGTGCGGCTGCTTAAGGTCAGCTCGGAAAAAACATCTAGAGAGAGTTCATACAAGGTATCCAGGTTATGTTCGGTCAGAAGAACCTTTGAAGACTGGTTTATGGCGAACAGGTTGAATATTTTCTCATCCAGTTCCTTATTTACCTGCTGTAGTTTTTCAAGCCTCCGGTTGTTTTCCAGGGCATTCATAAACAATCTCATCAGTGTTTCACTGATAATTACATCATTTGCTACAAAATCCTCTACCGTTTTTTCGGATAGAAATATAAATCCTGCCAAGGTAGTATCCATTATAAGCGGAATCATTATCTGAACATGATAATAATCAAGCAGTTCAACTTCAAAGTATTCCAGAAGACGATTTCTGCCGTAAACCACCGTTCCGCATAAAACAGCAAAGGTCTCAAGATTTTTGCCTGATGCTATTTCTGTAAATTTTCCATTAAATCCTTTACTGTCATTTAATATGTATTTTTTGTCCGACTGTATAAACATGACCGATCTGGATACGGTTAAAAGCTCGTTAACAAACTCAAAGGCAGAAGAGATTATCTGATCAAAGCTTAACCGGCTGGAAAAGAAATCTATGGCCTGCATCAGTCCATTATAACGGTACAAATCTATTACCGATTCATTTTCACGGTCTTTAGCAATATTTTTTAAAATCAAATCACAATCCATTAATTTACCCCCTTTTAATTTGGGCTGACTGCTATTTCATTGTGTGCATATCATCATTATGATAATAATATGTGGTTCCCATGGCTTCTTCATTAATTTCCTCCAGAGAATTTTTAATTTCAATTCTCACTTTTGGATAAACCCTGGATTTTATTATGACAGCGCCTTCTCCCGGAGTTCGCAAATATTCCGTATAATTTCTGCGTTCCATCTCAAGATCACGTATTTTATCTTTATTGGCCGCATAATTGTCCAATACCTTGTTATGCGTTATTTTTTGTTCCTTTGTCAATGATTGTGCGTTTGAAAAGATTTGAATAACCTGTTTTATCTTTGTCATTTGCTTTTTAGCATCCTCCAGCTCATCCGTAATACCATCCAGTCTCGCTTTCATTTTCCCACGATCAAATCCCGTTACCTGAATAATTGTCCTGGTTTCAGCCTTATTCCCAATTTCGGGGGATTCAACACGGATATTGGCCACTACTTTACCTCCGATAATTTTTCCCCTTGTACTTTCAATAATAACCTGCCTGGCACGTATAATCGCATTCATTGTATAAAAACCAACATATACCGTACCGGCACATTCCACTTCCACATCCTTCAGGTATTTTACGTACAAGTTTTTACTACAGCGGATTAATGCTTTATTCTGACCCGCTATTCCGCCTTTAATATAGATATTCCCATCTCTGCTGTCAATTTCATGGGCGGCGCCCACCCCATACTCCCCCATAATTTCAATATCCCTATTGGCTGAAATTGTAAAATTATCCTCCACCGTTCCCTTTACGGTTAAATATCCGTCGAAATCCACATTCCCTGTTTTAAAGTCCACATTACCTTTTATCTCAAGATAATCATATACACTTATACTATCCCCCTTATAGCAAACCGCGCCGCTTTTTTTTGCATATAGGGTTGTTAAACCGTCTATATACTCTTCCCTGACTGAAGAACGGTCATATAAAAGCGGCAGCATTTTTCCATGTATAGGATTTATTTGCTTCCCTGTAACTGCCTTGCCGGGTAAGCCCCGTGTAGGATCCTTCCGCTCACCCAGCCAGTCCCCTGCGGTAACATGGTTTATCAGATTCAATTCATAATGGTTAACCTTATTATTATCAATAATCTGGGGTTTTGGCCCCTTTATTTCATATTGTCTTATCTCTGCATCATTTCCGTTAACAGCCGGGAAACCTTCGGCAATAAGTATCTTTTTAAAAGCATGAAGATCCCCTCTTAATACTTCTGTATTTATCCCGTATACAACTTCATTTTCAGCCAGAGCGGAAAGGATTTCCTCAACAAGAGCTTTTCGATTTTCAAGTTTCAAATCTTTTTCCGGAATATTTAAAGTAAGATATGCTTTTAATTGATCGTTGGAAACCTCTATCACAATACGATCCTTTTCCTCTCCAAAAAAAACGGCCGGGTGGGGTGCTCTCGACAGAATCGATTTTACAGCCATAAAACTGCTTATTTTAATCATGGGAATTGTATTTATTATATCATTGAACTTTTCAGGAGGCATGCCGGGCATAAAGCTTTCAATATAAAAACCATCTTTCTTTCTGGTAATTGATATAAATTTATCCTTGTAGATTAAATCTTTCATACAATTACTCCTTTATTTACAATTTAAATTCAACATGTCAGGGGATATATAATAAAAGATAAATCCTTTATTGTTTTCGACATTTACCGGGTTTGTTTTTAGTGTTTTATAACAACGGAAGCAATTGCAAGCAATTGCTTCCGTTGTTATAATGAATTTGTAAGATACATTTTTAGCCTCACTAAGGAATGGGTGTGAATTTATTATTTAGTCATTCCTAGGAGTGCGCTCGGAAAGTCGGGTATGCAGATTTTCGATTCAGTTTTTC
>CAZSVI010000159.1:0-6939 GCA_964610205.1 uncultured Oscillospiraceae bacterium | reverse complement strand
CTAATCAAAGGCAGTTTAGAGGCTTATTTTTCTTTTAGGCTGTCAAACGGAGGTTAAAAAGTATCAGTGTACACTTATATTATAGAATTTTTATGCTGCTGAAAACAAGTGACAAAATAAACATAAATGACGGGAAAGAAGAGGACTTGTTTGTATAAGATTATTATAGAGACAGCATTTTTTGTTTCTTTATTGATTCATATAATAGTATGCAGTAAAATCAATATAGGAAATACCATAGAGGTGTTTTATAGTATGTTAAACTGAGGCTGTGTTTTGTTAAATAAGCAGATAAGATTTGGGAAAAGGCAGGAAACTGCCGGAAAAAGGTTTAAATGATATTTATTATGCATGATAATAAGGCTTTCACACAGGTGAATCAATTATCTCCATTGGTTTTGGCTTTTATTGGAGACTCTGTTTTTGATCTCTTTATCAGAAGCCGCTTGGTTATGAGAAAAAGTGTATCCGCACATAAAATGCACATAAAAGCCACAGGCTATGTAAAGGCCGCTGCGCAGAGCAGAATTGCGCTGTCTTTGCATGATAAGCTGAACGAGGAAGAGAAGCTTGTTTTCAGACGTGGGAGAAACGCAAAATCAGCAACAGTCCCCAAAAATGCCGACATTATGGATTACCGGCATTCAACTGCTATTGAAGCAGTTATCGGATATTTATACCTGTCCGGCAAAGAGGAACGTCTGATGGAATTGCTGGAAATGGCCGCAGAAGTTATTGAAATGGAAGGAAAGGAAAAAGATGAACATAAAAAAGAATAATAATTCGTTTCGTAATGACAGACCGGACAACAATATTGAAAATGATGAATCCGGCAGGTTGGAAGGAAAAAATGCCGTTCTGGAAGCTTTAAAAGCAAATCACTCCTTGAACAGGCTTTATCTTGAGAAGGATACGAAGGATCCCATTCTGAGCAAGATATACGCAATGGCAAGGAATAAGGGTTATGTGGTTACATTTCTGGAGAAGGGCAAACTGGATCAAATGTCGGTTGCCCGGGGACATCAGGGAGTTATTGCGGAAGCGGCGCCACACAGCTATGCTGATTTGGATGATGTACTGGAAAGAGCCGCGAAGATGGGACAGCCTCCTCTTCTTTTGATACTTGACGGGATCACTGATCCGAATAATCTTGGTTCCATAATCCGAACCGCAGAATGTGCGGGCGTTCATGGCATAATCCTGCCAAAAAGGCGTTCAGTCGGCCTGACACCCGTTGTCGCAAAGGTAGCGGCAGGTGCTGCGGAGTATATTCCAATTATCAGGGTGACAAACCTTACCAGAACCATACAGGACTTGAAAAAAGCCGGTGTTTGGATTGCGGCTGCTGATCCTGCAGGAGATACTTATTATGACAGGTATGATTATTCGGAAGCAACGGCTGTTGTTATCGGAAGCGAAGGGGAAGGTATAAGCCGGCTTGTGAGGGAAAACTGCGATTCGATCATCAAAATACCCATGTATGGGGAGATAAACTCGTTAAATGCCGCGACAGCAGCGTCTCTTGTAGTTTTCCACGCAGCGCGGAAGAGGGAGGAAGCCGGAGTTATTTCGGCAAAGGTTATTCATGGATGAAGTTTTAATGGTAGACGGTTATAATATCATCCATGCCTGGAATAAATATTTTAATTTGAACAACGAATCTCTCGAAGATTGCAGGGACAGGCTTATTCATATGCTTTCCAATTACCAGGGATACCGGAAGATAAAAGTATTTGTGGTTTTTGATGCGTATGGTGTTAAAGGCTCAAAAACCATTGAGAAGAAAGCAGACGGATTGACCGTCGTATATACGGGAGAAAATGAGTCGGCGGATCATTTTATTGAACGGTATGTTTACAGAATGTCGGATAAACATGTTATTAAGGTAGCAACATCGGATTACCTCCAACAGCGGATTGTTTTACATTCCGGTGGAATCAGAATGTCACCCGGAGAACTTCTTGATGATGTTTTGTCTCAGAATAAAAAAGTAAATACAGTTCAGGGAACGATAAAAATACAAAAAAGTAATCCAATAATGAATATGGTATCAAAAGAAATTCTCAAAATCTTAAAAACCTTCGTAAAAGAAGATAGCGACAACAATGACAAATAAGAGCACGTAATAAAAGTACAGTTTGTCTTTTATCGTAATGCCTTCATCTTTATTGTATCCATCTATGGTATGAATAAACATGGCCTTACGGTTGTGCTGCTTCATCAGTAAAACTAAATGATCAATAATGAGCGGGTATTTCTCAAGTAATTCTGAGTTTGGAGAGATTAATTTTTTCATAATAGCCTTCATATTTTTCTGCGCTGGCATTAATATTTCCGGAAAAAGCATCCCGATTGTACGCATCATAGATTTCCATGGGTTAATGATTAAGTCGGAGGTTTCAGGATGACGAATTTTAATAAATTGATCTGAAATAAATCACTAATGCCTGTTTCTGAAAGTAGAAGGTGTACAGCCTTTGTATTTTTTAAACTCTCTTATAAATGATGTGACACTTCCAAACCCGCACTCAAATGAAATTTCTGTTATGGATGCTGCATTTTTTAGCATGCCTGTGGCCTTTTCTATCCTATACATGGACAAATAATTTTTAAATGTAATTCCTGTATATTTCCTGAATACCCTGCAAAAATGAGAAACACTTAAACTTGAAGCATCTGCTGCCATTGACAGGCTGATATCATTAACATAATGTTTATCTATCAAGTCAAATGTATTTTTGAGCATCTCCTTGACTTTTTCCTCTTTGCAGCTTTTACTTGTTTGGAATGTACATTCCAAATTTCTTCGGATTAGTCCCGCTATTTCATATATGTATGCTCTGATAAAAAGCCTGAAATGATTTTCTTTTGCTTCAAATTCCCTGTGGATATTCAGAATCGTTTCAACCAAAGCCCTGCCTGTATCCATGCCGGAATTAATAATGCCGCTGTAACCTATAATTGCATTATCTATTGAAGGTGTTACTTCAAAAAACGGATGAATGGCATGTATCAGCATTTTTGTGCTGAAATGTATTACAAGTATGTCATTTTGAAATTCTTTATCCGTATAGGTGGAGTGTACCCGTCCGCTGTCAATTATGACGATGTCTCCTTTGCAAATTTTGTAATAATTATCGCCAATTTGCTGAAAACCTGAACCTTCCATTACATATAGGATTTCTATTTCTCTATGCCAATGAGGGTGCACAAATACATGTTCATATAATGAAGAGCGTATAAAAGATTTCATTGGGAAAGATGAATCAGGATTATGGATTGTCTCATATAAAGGTTTCATAGCATATATTATCCCCTCGCACCTTGCAACTTTACAAGATAATATGATAATCCTTGACAACAAATTGATAACATATGAAAAGCCTTGAACATAATCATATGTTACACTTTAATTATACACGTTTTTGTATAGAAGGAGAAATTAAATATGAAAACATTTCGTGAAGAGCTTGTTGATTTTATAACCTATCATAACAACAGACGCAAACCTGATTTTAACAACATACTCAAAGTCCTTGACAGAAAAAAGCCTGACCGACCTACTCTTTTTGAGTTTTTTTTAAATGGTGAACTGTATGAACTGCTTGCGGGAGAAAAGTATGAGTCCGCCTCGAATTCGCTTTCCGTAATCCGGGTAAACATGAAGGCGTATAAAAACGCGGGCTATGACTATGTCACAGTAATGGGGTCGGATTTTTGTTTTCAAAGCAGAAGCAAGGAGTATGACATGAGTGTGAAGACAATATCGCTCAATGAAGGCGCGGGGATAAAGGACAGGGAAAGTTTTATGTGTTATCACTGGCCGGAGCCTGATGATTTTGATTATTCAAGGCTTGACATCATGGCAAAAGAACTGCCATCCGGCATGAAATTTATTGTCTGGGGTCCCGGGGGAGTGCTGGAAAATGTAATTAAGCTTGTTGGATATGAGTCACTCTGCTATATGCTTGTCGAAGACCCGAAGCTTGTTGATGAGATATTTGACGCGATAGGTTCAAGACTTGTGAGATATTATGAAATTTGCGGTGAATATGTCGGTGTAGGGGCAATGATATCGAATGATGACTGGGGTTTCAACACACAAACCATGTTGTCAACGGAAGATATGAGAAGGCTTGTCATACCATGGCATAAAAAAATCGTAAGAGCCATACATTCCGCAGGAAAACCTGCCATTCTGCATTCCTGCGGCCAACTGGAGCATGTGATGGATGATATAATTATCGATATTGAATATGACGGCAAGCATTCGTATGAAGACAAGATATTCCCGGTGGAACAGGCTTATGAGAGATGGGGGAGACGCATAGCGATAATGGGAGGCATTGACCTTGATTTCGTATGCCGTTCAACACATGAGCAGATATATGAAAGGTCGGTAAGAATGATTGAAAAAACACTTGATATGGGTTCTTATGCTCACGGCTCAGGAAACAGCATTCCCTATTATGTGCCACACGACAATTACCTTGCACTGATCTCTGCCGTGTATAACTGATACCGAATATTACCAGATGGGAATTTGCTTTTAAAGGTCTTAATAAAGTACTTTTGCATATTGAAGCGGAAGATGAAGTGAGGTGTATTCCGTATACATTGCAAATTTATTATTTCGCCTTACGGAAGGCTGTCGGCGTTTTATAGCAGTGCTTTTTAAATTCCCTGGTAAAGTGGAATGAACTGAAAAATCCCAACCTTTCGGATATTTCACAGATGGTCAGGTTTGTATTTAAAAGAAGTGCCTGGGCTGCCTGTATTCTTAATTGATCAAAATATTTTTTGGGCGGCATATAATATATTGTCTTAAACAGCTCCCGGAAATGCTTGTCGCATACTCCTACTCTTTGAGCAAGTCCTGATATGCTGATTTTCCCACTGAGGTTTGCCTGCATATATGACGCTGTTTCACGGATTTCCTTTTCATACGGCAGCGAAGAAGAGAATGATGTACCGGAGTCTTTCAGCCAGCTGTAGAGAAGGACGGAAAAACTTGAAGACGCCAGGCGCTGGGACAGCCGATCATCATTCCGCAGCAATTTCATGCAATGCATGACCTTGTCCTCCTCCCGCTCCAGGTAAGGCGACAAGAATATCTTATGCAAGAACAAGTCCGGCATTTCCGAGGTATAAAACTCAAACCACCAAAAATCCCAGTGTTTACTTGAGCAGCAGTATCTTTTTATTTTTCGCAGTTCTACCAGAAGCAGTGTACCCGCCTCCAGGCAAAACGGCTCCATTCCCTCTGCAAACAGCATACCCTGTCCGTTTACCGTACGAACTGCGATTAACTCTTGCTTAACTATTTCCCCTTTGTATACATCATAACAGGGGTCTGCTTTTACAACCCATAGTTCCTTTAAAGTTACGCTTGATGCCGCAGGGGTTTGCGCAATTGAAAATTCACTATACATATTCTTATTATATAGCAAATTTTCCGTAATGTATATATTCATTTCTGCATTATATATCGAAGACCAATAGAAAATCTGATAATGTATACTTATATGGATAGAAAATCTTCAACCATATTATAGCAGACAAATATATGGTTTTAATTCAGGAGGGATCAGTATGGCCGATTTAAATCAAGCTTGCGGGAGTATTAATAAGGAAAGCAAAATGTCTATGGGTGTCAAAAAGATGCGGGAGTTTTATAAAATGAAACCGGATGCGCCTGTCTATCAATGCGAATTCGGCTTTTACAGTCTTGAACGCTGGAAGGCGGAAGGTTATATTTCCGAAGACAGTGATTTGAGAGAAATTTTTGGATATGACGAACCAGGAACTTATTCGCTGGAACAATTGGGCTGGTGTCAGGCTCCTTTCGTCCCTGCTTTTGACGAAGAGGTCATTGAGGACAGGGGAGACCATGAAGTTGCAAGAGATACAGCGGGAAGACATGTGCTGTTCTTCAAGGGCAGGAGAAGCGGGTTTATGCCGGAGTATCTGGAACATCCCGTCAAAGATATGAAAACCTGGGAAGAAAACTGTAAATGGCGGCTAAACCCGCAGAGCCAGGAAAGGTATGCCGATATTGATGAAAGAATGAAAAAAGCAAACGCGCTCTCGGATAGAGGCATGCTTATCGTGCAGAACCTGATTGGCGGGTATATGTACCTAAGAAGCCTGATCGGCCCTTTAGAGCTATTGTATAAATTTTACGACGAACCCGGTCTGATTCACGCCTGTATGGAAACATGGCTTGAGCTTGCCGACTCAGTCATTTCCATGCATCAGCAGCATATTACCCCGGATGAGATATTTTTAGCGGAAGACATATGCTATAACCATGGTTCCCTTATATCTCCCGATATGATGCGTGAATTTCTGTTTCCATACTATCAGCAGCTAATAACCAATATAAAACGCCGCCGGACAGATAAAAACCGTTCTCTGCACATCCAGATCGACACGGATGGGAATGCGGTTCCCGTAATCGATGTATACAGGGAAATCGGCATGGATTACATGAGCCCTTTTGAGGTAGCCTCAGGCTGCGACGTGGTGGAAATTGCAAAAAGATATCCTGACCTTCTTATTCGCGGAGGTATTGACAAACGGATACTGGCCAGGGGTAAAGATGATATAGACCACGAAATTGAACGCATCATGCCGTTTATGAAAAAACGGGGCGGATATATACCGACATGTGACCACGGCGTACCGGAAGAGGTCAGTTTTGAAAATTACATGCATTACAGAAAAAGGATACTGGAATATATATAAAATGAAAAAAGAAAATAGGATGAATTGATACTGAAGAAAGTATCTCTTTTTTCATTTTATATTGCGCATGTGCCGTTTTGCTTGCAAAAATTCGTCACGCGCTCAATTCACTTGTGCTATATATGTTGTACTAAAAATTTAGTACAACATACCGCGGCAAAGCCGCAAGAATTCAGAACCCAGAATTCAGTA
>CAZSVI010000158.1:0-7002 GCA_964610205.1 uncultured Oscillospiraceae bacterium | reverse complement strand
TTTCTCTATATCGTTGGTATACTTTTTGGTACCCATTCATGTTGCCGTTTCCACCCTTCTTTTTACTCATTAATTCACTGGGTCTGCTTGATACAAGGATTGCCTTGATCCTGGCCTATACGGCTATAAATCTTCCGCTTACAATCTGGATGCTGCGTGGGTTTATGGCCGATATACCTTCAACCTTGGTAGACGCTGCGTTAATTGATGGATGTTCATACTTTGATATGCTGTGGAGAGTATACTTGCCTGTCATTATGCCTGGTCTTGTAGCCACAGGAGTTTTTTCATTTCTGTTATCCTGGAATGATTTTTCTCTGGCAATAGCACTTACACAATCCAGTTCCAAGACGCTTCCATTATTGGCAATGTCATTTATTACCGAGGAAGGGATAATGTGGGCGCCGATGTCGGCAGCCATAACTATATCGGTTATTCCACCGATTATTTTTGTAATACTTACTCACAGGGGCCTTGCGAAGGGACTTACATTCGGGGCTGTAAAGGAATAGAAGTTTTTAATCAGAAAGGAGCAATATATAATGAGAATAATTAAAGCTGATGTAGCAGTATTCGGGAGTGGCCCTGCGGGTGTCGGAGCTGCTCTCGCAGCAGCACGAACCGGTGCTAAAACTATACTTGTAGAAAAGATGAGTTTTATTGGTGGTCAGATGACAGCTGGTCAAGTAACAGGATTACATGGATTTCGTACTCATGCTCATGGTATGAGGAATGGCGCTTATCTGTGTGTTGACCATGAGACGAAGCAAACCGTGAAGGGAATAGCTGAAGAAATTATTACCCGGCTAAAAGAACGCAATGCGGCATATCTGGAAAAAGACGGGCCAAGCATGCGCGTTGAATTTGACGATGAGGAATTAAAGGTAATTCTGTTTGAGATGATGAAAGCAGCAGGCGTTCATTTAATGCTTAATAGCTTTGCTTTCGGAACTGTTATGGATGGTGGGAAAATAACCGGAGTTCGCATTGCTAATAAAAACGGTGAAGAACTGATTGTAGCCGATCAGTATGTTGATTCAACCGCAGACGGAGATATTGCAGCCTGGTCCTTCGCTCCCTTTGAAACAGGCAGAAAAGAAGATGGCAGATGTATGCCGATATCCTTATTTGTTAGAATAGGTGGTGTTGACTTTCAGAAAATTCTTAATTATTTAAAGGAAAACCCACAAGAGTTGCATAACGGAACAGTAGACGGCTGGCAAAAGCTCTATGACAGGGGCGCTCCTGTTGATCTTTCAGGTTTTCGGTCTCTTATTCAGAAAGCTTTTCATAATGGTGATTTTCCGATTCCCATTGGAGCGGTATATGATTTCCCTTATCCTATTTTCTTTGTTTCGCGCAGCTATCTACCCGAGGGACAAATAAAAATACTTACTGATATGGCATATGGAATCGACTGCTCCGATGCTGATCAGCTAAATAAGGCTGAATTATTCACGAGAATGATTCAGGCGCCCGCGATAGTAAATTTTGTAAAAAAATATATTCCCGGATTTGAAAACAGTTATCTGATTTCTACAGCACCACTTATTGGAACACGGGATTCCCGACGTATTATGGGTGAATATGTTCTTAATGAAGATGATATTATATCCAATCGGAAATTTCCTGATGTTATAGCAAGGTGTGGACGCGCAATGAATGTCCATAGTGTTACCGGCGGGCAACTGCATGAGGAAAGAGGAGGACAGGTTTGGGTCGAATCAAAAGAGCCACAGGGTTATGATATACCGCTGAGATGCCTGATACCTCAAAAAGTAGAGAATTTATTTATAAGTGGAAGATGCATATCTGTAACGCATATGGCGCTTGGTTCAACGCGCGGCATGCCGGTTTGCATGGCAACAGGAGAGGCTGCAGGCACTGCCGCGGCACTTTGCTCAACTAATAAGACCACTCCAAGAACCATTGATATTTCTAAATTGCAAAATGTTTTACGCTCCCACAATGTTTTAATAGATTAGTCTTATAAAACATTTAACCTATGCAGTAAATCAAAGCATTTCATGCATAAAATCTTTACCTGGGTATTTTATGTATGGAATGCTTGATTTAGATGAATTCTCATAAAATTTTTACACATTCTATCAGTTTATGTGTTAAAATTATATACAAAGAAGAAAAAGTGCGCAATATGGAACAAAAATATAATACAAAAAGTAGGTTTTTGATTTGAAAAAGCTTTCGATGAAAGATATAGCTGAATATGCAGGTGTATCTGTAGCGACAGTATCAAGAGTTATTAATGGGAATGGACGGTTTTCTGAGGAAACAAGACAGAAGGTAAATAATATAATTGAGGAATACAATTATACTCCCAGTAACGTAGCAAGAGCGCTCAGAACACAAAAGATGCCGTGTATTGCCATTATAGTGCCTGACATTACCAATGAATTCTTTGCAAAACTGGTAATGTTAATTGAAGAAAAACTGATGACCCTTACATATACCACAATGATATGCAATACCCATGAATCGGCAGCAATTGAAGCGAAATTTATCCCTATGATTAATGCTCTGAATATCAGCGGCCTTATTTATATAGCTGAAGGAGAAGGAGGTAATCCAGTTGTTCGGAAGGATTTGCCCGTAGTATATATTGACCGTATTTCAAATGATGTGGAAGAGAACATATTTATTGCATCAGATAACTTTCTTGGCGGATATCTTGCCGGAGAAAGACTTATCAAGGCTGGCTGCCGAAGAAGTCTGTTTATAATGGATAATAGGAACATATCAGCGTTTATTGATCGACAGAAAGGATTTACGAAAGCACATGCAGATTACAATATAAAATTTAGCGAACAGTTGATCTGTTGCGCTAATGGAGTCGATTTTGAGGCAGGAAAACAGGAAATAGAGTGGTTGATAAATTCGGGCATATTATTTGACGGCATTTTTTGTGTGTCTGATATGCTGGCTTTTGGTGCTTACGGGGAATTAACATCCCGCGGTTTTTCCGTACCGGAAGATGTAAAAATTATAGGTTTTGATGACATAAGCATTTCCCAATATGCACTTAAGCCGCTTACAACCATTCAACATAATACGGAGCTGATTGCGAAAAACGCTGTAAGTACTATTTTGAAATTGGTATGTGGTGAAACTGTTGCTACTAAAAATATCATTATTCCTGTTTCTCTTATTGAAAGAAGCACTACTTAAGATGTTAATCCGAAAATACTGTATTTTAAAGAAGGTGAATTGAAGTGAATCTAAAATTTGGTTCAAAGGGATGGTTTATTCCTGACGGATATTACCCATCAACAGGCTCGGGAATTCTAAAAAGCCATGATGCTGTATGCGTACTCAATCCGGGAAACGAAGATGCACATATATCAATTACCCTGTATTTTGAGGACAGAGAAAAACAGGAAGGGTTTAATGCACTCTGCCCAGCCGAGCGGACACATCACATTCGTATGGATAAAATAAGGGACAGCAAGGGTAACGGAGTTTTATCAGATATACCTTATGCCATAATGGTTCAAAGTGATGTTGAAATAATCGTACAATACAGCCGAATGGATACAACACAAGCTGAAATGGCCCTAATGACAACTATGGCATATCCGCTTTAACAAGGGTTTCGTAACATGTCCGTTTGTCTGATGATTTAACCTATCCGCATTGAAGACACCTTACCGGAAACCTGATGCATGGTGAGGTGGAAAGGTAAAGATAAGGGGATTGTAATTTTACGGCGAACCTGCAAGTGATTTTTTATTTTAGTGAGGAGTATTATTGTTGGATAATCTTGTATTTGCGTTAAACGGAATACTTCCGATTTTTGCGATTGTTTTTTTTGGTTTTTTCCTTAGAAGAAAGAATATAATCAATGAGGAGTTTTGTGCGGCAAGCTCCAATCTTGTGTTTATTGCGGCTCTTCCAGCCATGCTTTTCAGGGATGTTGCCACAACGGACATAAGAAGTGTTTTTAATATAAACACGATTTTATTTGCCGGTGTTTCCTCCGTAGTTATAATGGTTCTGCTTCAGGTGATATCAGGTGTTTTTATTAAGGAGAAGCAGAAGCGGGGGGCTTTTATACAGGGAATCATACGCAGTAACTACGCAATATTCGGGCTGCCGATAGCCTACAATCTTTTCGGGCAGGAGGGGTTGACCAAAAGCGCTATCCTTCTTGCCTTCGTAACACCGCTTATTAATATACTGTCAATAATAACCCTTACAATAAATTCCCCTAATCATATTAAGACAAATATATTTAAATTAATCGGCAGTATTATAAAAAATCCCTTTATCATAGCGATTGCGGCAGCTATTCCGTTTTCGTTTTTCGGAATTATCATACCGGAAATCGCGATAAAGACAATAAATTACGTATCATCTCTTGCTATGCCACTGGCACTGATAGGCATAGGGGGAAGCTTCAGCTTCAACAGCATGAAGAAGAGCATTACTTTAAGCATGATCGCAGCTTCTTTGAGAAATATTATCATTCCGATAATCATTACCATAACATTGATATACTTTGGATTCAGGGGAGTGGATGCAGGTGTTGTTTTTATTCTTTATGCGGCTCCGACGGCAATAAGCAGTTATATAATGGCTAAGGCCATGGGAAGTGATTCGGAGCTCGCGTCAAATATAATACTCATATCAACTCTGAGCTCAATATTGACAATTACACTGGGAATATTCTTCTTGAAGAGTTATGGGATAGTTTAAAATAACTCGTTGTGCCAGTTTAATATAACAAGACAAAAGATGTCCCCAACAGAAGAAATTTCTGTAATATAACATTTTGCTATTTCTGCTGACACAACGGGTTGTGATATTCAACAGGTTGAATGGAATCACTTATCAATAATCTCAGCGTATACCAATGTCTGGTTTAGCAATTGATACGCGACCTCCCCGAAAGTTACCGGACCAGAAAACGGTGGCGTTGCTTTGCCATCCAGCTTGCCATAGAGATAATTCAGAATGCAGTTGCACGAGAAAACCGGTTTGACATTACTGAAGGGCTTTAGTTGTTCGGAAAAGCTTTCCGCGTAATCGTTCACCTGGGACGCAAACCGGTATTCCTTGTCTTTGAATACGGGAGCGTATAAATCGACGGTTCCGTTTTCCGTGGAAACGTTTTTTATAGATACATTAATATATATGCCGTTATAATCCGCCACTAACGGAAGTTGTGTGTCAATGCCTTTTTCTGCGATATAATCCGCAAAAACAACCTCTTTTCCGTTGATTACGCATTTTTTTGCTGTTAAGGTATTGTCCGGAAACAGAATTGATGCGTTGTTTTCATCAGTACTGAAAATATTAACAATACCGAGAGACGCGCATTTATTGTCAGGCAGGCATATATGCAGCGCAACAGCTTTATCCTTATAAGAGGCGCCGTTTACACCGTCATAAACTTTTGCATATGAATCGGTAGAAAGATCAAATCCGGAAATCCAGCCAACAGTTGGATTCATTAATAAATCCCTTGAATTTGGCGCTTCCCTGGCATAATAAACAGCTGCATCACTGGCAAAGGGCATAACCAAAAAGGACATCCCGTTTTTATATGCGTCTCTTGAAACATCCAAAACAGTGGTACTATTATAAACCATTGTTTTGCAATCTATGGCATCACCGATTTCATGGATAAACAATCTGTCTTTACAGGTTATACCACCATTTTCGGTAATAAAATAAGGTGTTGTTCCGGCAATCCACTTGCCTTGTGGTAATTGTTCAAGCAAGGATTCATCAGCTGCGATATGCAGGATTTTTCCTTCAAGTATTGTTTTTTTTGCCTCGTCAAGTGTTACAAACATATTTTTGTACCTCCTAAATTTTTCTCATCGCATCAATATCTTTTGACATAATTGGTTCGTATCTTTCACAGAATTCATTCATTTCCTGCAAACAATTATTAAGCTCTGCCATGGAAGCGTTTGATGAATATTTTCTTTGCAGTCGTGAAATTAAAAGATTGAACCCGAAGTTTGATGATTGATACTTAACTTCGCTTTTAATTAATTTTTCAAATGTTTGTTTTAAATCCGGCTTCATAATCAATCCCCCATTACTTTTTTTATTTTTAAAGGATAACTCCTTATTATGCTATGGTTTTGTCAAATATCCCCTAAGCCTCCTGTATCTATAGGCGGGGGTAAACTGAGTATTTCCTCAGTGGTGGGCAATTTGCGCTATCGTTCATTGAATCCAGTTGCGTAATTGACGGCTTTTAAAAGCATTTACACTCCTGCCCGGCTTAATAATACAAACAGAAAGCGGGGGGATTTTCATCCGATATACTATTTACCCTAATTATAAACGTTATAACATTTTTTAATCTGCCAACGGTGCGGCATCAATGGACAAGAAGGTAACCATGTTCTTCACGTTCTGGGGACTTAACATTCTGCGGAAACCGGAAAAGGTTAGTGTGGAGAAGGGTTTCATGGATAGGATGTTCGGGATGATGATGCCCAGAGGAAGCAGGAAGCTGAAGCTGTCCAACATAAATATGATGGGTAGGGAGGAAAAATGATCCGGAAAGTAATGAAATAAAAATATTTTATCACTGGAAGATTTGATTCAGTCTGCCATAGAAAACGGAATTGAGATTGTAGGATGCCAGATGTCCATGGATGTAATGGGACTTAAGAAGGAAGAACTTATAGAACCCATCCGCTTTCGTGTATTTCTGATTTCTGATGCTATCTCGGTAGCTGCTTGTTTTATTAAAAGAAATAGTGTATAATATCAAAGGAGGGGTCAAAAATGATTAACCATATATCGCCTCATCTTTTAAAACAAATTAATCGTGCATTCATAAATAACAGTAAATAATAAGGTTGAGGTTTTTTGCACTCAATGAAAATGGGTGTGATTAGGTAAGGTGTACATTGCCTAATTATCAATAAACAATTTATATATGTTGTACTAAATTTTTCGTACAAATATATAGCACAAGTGAATTGAGCGCGTGCCGAAATTTTTGCAAGCAAAACGGCA
>CAZSVI010000157.1:0-7150 GCA_964610205.1 uncultured Oscillospiraceae bacterium | reverse complement strand
CGTTCCTCACTCAAATCGGAGACTAAATCTCCCGGAAGCAGTATATTCATGATATCGTGGGAAAGGCAGTCAGTAACGGATGTATCCGCATGTACATCCAGGATGCCAGGTATGTTTATAATTTAGTAGCAATTGGTATAGAAGCAAAAATCATTTCATAAGATCGCATCACAGGCTTTAACCCTTTACAGCTTTGCTAAATTGTTTTACCTGGCACGGAAACGTTCTGATCAAAGGGCATAAATGCACTACCATTCCATATTAAGTATGTCAACAAGTACCCCAACCGGTCTGCGTTGTACTGCCCTGCAATACTTTGGTAGCCCAGAAGCTCATAAACGCCATTGCTGTCAAAATCAACAGGATACAAGCCACTAAGTCCGACGACAAAGCCGTTAATGGGTGCCTTCAGTTTACCGTTGGTGTCATAGATTTCTGACAGGTACTGCTCTCCTTTATAGGTTATATCAATAATATAGCTGATTTTCAAGGTTTTATTGATGACCTCAACCCTGTAATTGTCTCTGTAGATCACATCATATTCGTAATAATGATTAAAAATATTGAAATCAAACAGCAGCCGGGGCATATTGTTCAGATCGGAATAGACGTAATAATACGTATATCCTCCGCTCCCACCTGAAAAAATACTAATCAGGATGTCATCCACCCCGTTACCGGTAAAATCACCCAAAAACAACGTGGGATTATAGCCTGCATTTTCCTGTAAATTTATATATCGCAATTTGCCTGTTTTCCCGTCCTGAATGACAAGAGTGATGTTTTGAATAAAAGGACTGTCAGGAGTTTTTGTACCGGTCAGATATACATTATCAAGTATACCATCCCCGTTTATATCTCCTCTTTGTGTATATATGATCATTACATTTCACCTGAAATCCATTTTTCACTTATAGTATTATATGCCATGTGGATGAACAATGTGTTTATGTTGACCAGTGAATAGGGGGTACTTAACATAGTTTTTCTTATCCATTTTCTTCCCTCACTTATAAACGATTTCCCACGGTTCGTAGTCGTTCCACAATCCGAACGCTTCGCTGTATTTATTCTCTAAAAACATTGGCAGATACTTGGGCGTTTGGTTTTCGGACGGTGTGTTTTGCAGTTCGGCTATTGTAAGCCACATATTTCGCCCTTCATCACACTCAGTGATCAGCTCGCTCGAATAGTCCGCTGTTTTATAAAGAAAAACCAAATATCTATCAAATGTCTTGTTATTCAACCAATGGATGATCCCGCAGGATTTAAGATTGCAGACATCCAGTCCGGTTTCTTCTTTGACCTCGCGCACGGCGCAGTCATAGAAACTCTCGCCGTCTTCCACATGACCACCGGGGAAGGACAGACCTTTCCAACTTTTTGCTCTGTCCTGCACCAATACCTTTTCCGTATCCTTATCCTGTATCATCACCATTGTGGTAAATTCGATTTTCGGTATCATTCATCCTCCCGATAAATAAAGTGGTTCACGCCCTCATCAATATAAATCAACAGTTCCGCAGCATTTGCAGGGTATACCGCTATATTCTTAACTTCATCAAAAGACACCTAATAAAAATAAATGGCGTTTTCATCGTTCTCATGGTATTCCTTGCCAACTGCAAAATAAAAAAGAAAGCACTTTTTCAGCATTGTCAATTCGCTGTCATCAAAAGTACCGAAATAGACCATATTATCTATGTCATACAAATCCCTTGCAGCAGTCCTGCCAAAAAGTGCATTGATTTTTGTGCCATATATTTCCAATTGAGATAATACCTTTAGGTCAAAGCTTCTTTCCAACAGATCGGTTTGAATAGGCATATCTATAATGGGAAGTATATGCGCTCGCATAGAATAATTTATTTCGACTTTGATATTATCTCTGTTTCCGGCAGAATTGATATACCAGAATACCCAGAAATCAAGAGAATGAGGATTCTTGCCCTTTTCAAGGTTCAAATTATAACCTTGTGTTTGCATAAAAGCGATTAAATCTTCATTAATTCTCTTACGGTATTCCAGCATTTCTTCTCTTGTTATAAACTTGCAGAAATCCAAATCAATATCTACAGAAAGTCTGGGCATATTAAAAACTATGAGATTAATGGCTGTACCCCTTTTAACGCAAGACTATCTCTAAGTAACGGGTTTGTATTGATATATTCAAGAATATCAGCCAGTCTATATACTTTTTCAAGGCTATCTCTTATAAAACCTGTCTCAGTGGCTCTTTTATCAAAATATCTCTTATCATATTTATACAGGTTCATCACCCCCCTGTTCCATGAAAGCCATCAGGTTTTTCGGCACAAAAAGGCGCCATTTTGTGTTATAGACCAGGTTTTTTTCATCTTTATCTGTCAGATATCGTTTACTTTTTACTATGTTGTTATAACAAAAGTTGAAAAAGCTATCGGGCAGTTTAAGTTCATCCTGAAAATGTTTCAAGAGAAATCCTGCTTTCTGATAAAGAAACTGAATATGATACAAATCCAGATATCGCATCATCTTTTCACTATCCAGGAAAGAAATAAGACGGAGACATTGCAAAAACTCTTCAATTCCTCCTGATTTATCTAAGTCTTTTATGCAGTCAATAACAGTTCTCTCTAAATTAGTAACCCTTACGCCACGGTCTGTATAATGGGTTTCTCTTGGATACTTATGAAGATAAAATACACCCGTTTCGACTTCTCAATTATTCAATATAATCTATGTCATCTATATTTTTGCCCTTTTTCCGGAGGTAAAAAACGTTAATTTAGATCCGATTTTTTTGCCCGAAAATCAGCCCAAAACCACAACATCTTATGGTCAAACCTCACTTTTTATCCTCCAAACCACAATTTTGTAAAATAAACTTTTGAAAAAAATCTATAGTTTGTGACATGTTTCAACATACCTTTTTCTGGGAATATGATATAATGATTTGATAATACAATTTAACATAAAATGCTTGAAATTATATATTCACTTTTTACTATAGATATTACTCCTTTATACTCCAAAATACATCACACTTCATTGAAACTGCATATACCAGAACAAGGCCTTTTCATCACAGTTTAGACAATTCCTGTATAGCATGGTATCCACTGCTCCTAGAACAAATCCACACCGATGGTAAAACCTGCAGGCTGCAAGGTTAATATCCTGAGTTTCTAACATTAACCCCGGCATTCCACTATCCTTCGCCCATTGGATAGCTATGTTAATCAATTTTCTTCCCAATCCCATTCCCCGATATTCTCTTACGACTGCAATATCTTCAATGTGGCAGTAATTGTTCCAATTACGCCTTAATCTTATCTGTCCCGCACACTGATTGTCTATATAAGCCATAAATACAGTTTTATCGGGATTACCTATGTATTCACTATAGTCCAGTTCGTCATCGGGGTATTGCTTTTCATAAGGTGTTTCCAAGAGCTCCTCCGTCCAGGCCCACTCTCCTTTAGCAAAAGTCGGTACCAGCCTGCCAAAGACCGAAAAAGGCTGGTTTGGTTTGTTTAAATCACATAAATGTTTCCCATCTATTTGTATGATATTTAAGTTATTTAACTCTTTATTTTCTACCATGACTTTATTCCTCCGCTTTTCCAATACATATTCGCTGCTGCATACCGGCACCTTGCTTTTCATTTGGCCTTGAAACAAAACCGAACCTTTCATAAAAAGCTTCTTTTCCCTTTGATGCCATAAGACTGACCTGTAATATGCTTCCTTCCGAAGCGGAAGACTTGATATAGTTCATTACGAATTCCATAAGCTTCTTACCAATTCCCTGCCTCTGGTATATAGGGTGGACAATGACATCCTGAACATATAGAGTCATTCCGCCATCGCCAATTACTCTGGCCATTCCCACCTCTTCAAATACCTCCCATACCATATCCGACACGAACTGTTCTTGCCCGGTTTTCATCTCTCTATATGTAAAACATTTCATATGCATCCTCCCTGGCATAAATCAATCCAATATCTTTGAAATATAATACCATTATCCAAATCTTCCGAATGCAAGACACCCCCATTTTTTATTATAGTTCTAGCTGAAGCAATATTATCCTTATCACAAGTAATCAGGATTGATTTTATCCCCATTTCACTTACAATATGAAGTGCTTTACCAAGCATCTCAGTTGCATATCCCTTCCGCCTCTCATTGGGTCTGATTCCATACCCAATGTGCCCGCCAATATTCTTCAGATAGTCATTAAGCCGATGTCTGATATTAATGGCTCCTATAATTTTATTGTCATCCCTGACAAACCAATACGTAGAATGCGGTACCAAACCTTCTTTTAACCCGATACCCTGACTGTATTCTTCAAACCTTGATATCATAGCTTGAAAATCAGTTGTATCCTCATTTAATACCCAAGGTACAATTTTTTCGCCACTGTGCTTCCACTCTTCAAGCATTTCAAGATATTCTTGCATTAATTCGATAGTCGGTTTTATCAGTTTCATAATCTCACCACACTTTGAATAATATTAATATGGGTGTAGCCCCTGTCTCTTTAGCCCCATCGTTTCTTCCAGTCCAAACATCAAATTCATATTCTGGACAGCCACATGGGCTCCGCCTTTACCTATGCTATCCAATACACTGAACACCACAATTCTTCCTCTTCTTTCATCAACATCCAAACCAATATGGCAGTAATTTGTTCCAGAAACCGCAGCAACCCATGGATAAGGTATATACTGCCAGTATGTTCCCTGTTCCTTTGGCAGGTCAATGATTTTCACAAAGAATTCATTCCTGTAAAACTCCTTGTATAGTCCAATTAGTTCGTCCCTGCTCATCTTGGCATTCGGAAAGCAATGGCAGATGTCCAGTATACCTCGTGTAATAGGTACATAAGTTGTGGTGAAATGCACTGAAACTTCAGAACTGCTTAAAAGACCCAATTCCTGTTCCATTTCATAGGTATGCCTGTGGTCAACTACATTATATGGAACGAGGTTATTTCCTATCTCGGGATGATGAATTGCTCTGTCTGTTTCTGCACCTGCTCCCGCTGTTCCTGAAAGTCCGTCAACAATGATTTTCGTGGTATCTATAAGGCCATACTTTACTAAAGGTGCAAGCCCAAGAATAGCTGCCGAAGAGTAACAGCCCGGGTTTGCTATAACCCTTGCTTTTTTTATTTCTTTCCTGTGGAGTTCTGGTATGCCGTATATGGCCTCCTCAGCCACCTTCCAGTCAGAATGTAATTTTCCATAAATCCGTTCCCATTCGGCTCTGTCCTTTAATCTGAAATCCGCTCCCAAATCAATTACCTTCGTTTTACTCTCCAACAGTTCTCTTGCCTGTTTCATAATTTGGCCGGATGGAAGTGCTGCAAAAATGACATCACAGGGCGTAACCTCTTCCGGCTTTATAAATTTTAGTCCTGTACCGTACAAGTTTTTATGAAAATACTCAACAGATTTATCCCCTCTACTAGTTACCCAAGCTATTTCAACCTCCGGGTGTTCCAGCAGAATGCGAATTGCCTCTCCCCCCATATAGCCGGATGCACCATAAATTCCTGATCTAATCAAATATACCCGCTCCTTTTATTTTCATTTCATAAACACCCCAAGAACCCTGACTAGTCTGCCTTACATTCTCCTTATAGTCTGACTTTGTAAAACCAACTTTTTCGTAACACTTAATAGCCCCTTCATTAAAATCAAACACACGAAGATTTAACTCCTTAAGACCGAACTCCTTAAATCCTTTATTAACAAGTATTTTGAGTGCATATTTGCCAAGTCCCCTTCCCCGGAACTTCTCATTTATTAAGAAGCGGCCAATTGTGGCAGTTTTCTTTTCTCTATTAATTCTGAATAATTCAACAGTACCAATCATTTCATTCGTACTTTTGCACACAATTTTATAAATATAAGTGTCTGCGCCTTCACTATTTGCACCATTGACTATTCTCTGTTTAATTTTTACCTCTGTAATCGGAAACTCATATCCAGGCCCTGCCCACTGGTATAGAAAATCTGCATCTTTCTCTTTATTCCATTCAACAATAGTTCTATAATCATGTACTTCAAGGAGTGCAAGTTCTATGTCTTTATCATGAACTTCTCCATTAAAACACAACAAGTCCTCGAAATATTTTTTGGCTGCTATAATATCCTCATCGCTCTGTATTATTTCAAAAACGATTTTTCCGTCAAAGTCTGGTAGAACATCACTAAACACTTTTGTGAAATCAATGTTTCCTTTTCCAATAGGCAGATGCTCATGGATTTCTTCCAGTCGCCGGTCAGCAACATGCAGTATTTGTGGCTTTTTGACCAAGACAAGCTCCTTGAGATGCTCGATACTATCCATATGAGCTATATCCAGAAGAAACTCAAGCTCAGGTACACATAAAAACATGATCTTCAATTCCTCAGGTGAAGTAAATATCGGGTCAAGTTTGCTGTTATTCTCAATAAACACTGTTATGCCACAAGGCTTAAGCTGCTCTACAACCTTTTGCATATTGTACGCAAGTTTATGAATGGTTTTGTTAGTAATTGGCTCACTTTTACACACCGGATGAATAATCAGTTGTTTGTGACCAAGCTTTATCAGTAATTCCTTCAGAATAATTATGTGATCCGGTATGTCATTTATATCCAATACTGCATGTATTATAGCAGGAAACCCTTCATCCACAATTACCGGGAGCAGTTCTTCTATAGGCTTAAGATTTAACCCTTTATTGTCATACCATATCTGCATAAATTTAAAGCCGTTATCTTTCGCAAATTGCACTTCACCCCTGTAATCATTGAAATACCGTGCAAGACAACCAAATTCAATCATGTACTCACCCCTGCTTCCTTCTCAAAATATATAAATCACTTATAAGTTCAAGCAACTTTCAACAGCGAGCTCAAAAACCTTTTGTCTCAATTCTGTCCTTTCATGCCAACAACGTGAATCCCATTCCTTGCAGCTTAAATCATCACCACTATACAAAATCTGACCAAAGGATACATCTCTGAACTTGGCCACGGCACAAAAAGCCGCACACTCCATTTCTACAGAAACGCATCCTTCTGAACGCCGTAATTCAACCTTTTCTCTGGTTTCTCTATAAAAAGCATCTGTGGTCCATGTTTTCGCCTTGATATATGGGACTTTATG
>CAZSVI010000156.1:0-7175 GCA_964610205.1 uncultured Oscillospiraceae bacterium | reverse complement strand
GCGAAAAACTGAATCGAAAATCTGCATACCCGACTTTCCGAGCGCACTCCTAGGAATCCACTCGAAAAGTCACGCACGCATCTTTCCGTCCATTTTTCCGAGCGGACTCCTAGTACAAAGTACTATAACCGGAAATATTGCAATATTAAAGGCAAATCTCATCCCACCAAGCCTGAACAACCACTTTCTTTCAAGCTTAATTCAACCATATGGCGATACTGCCCATTATAACTCATAAGGCTTTCATGATTCCCTTCCTCCGCTATCCTGCCCTGACTCAGGACATAAATACAGCTCGCCTGGCGAATTGTAGATAACCGATGGGCTATAATAATAGAAGTTCTTCCCTCAGTTACTTTTTTCATGGATTCCTGAATCATTTCCTCTGTTTCGGTATCAATACTGGCAGTAGCTTCATCCAGGATCAAAACCGCCGGTTCAAAGGCTACTGCGCGTGCAAAGGACAAAAGCTGCCGCTGTCCGGCCGAAAAAGTACATCCTCTTTCCTTTACTTCCGAATGAATGCCTTCAGAGAGGGATTCTATGAAAGATGCGGCGCACGCCGTATCAATTGCCTTTTTTACATCCTCATCGGTAAAACCCGTATTATTAAGCCGGATATTGTAGGCTATATCACCCGTAAATAAAAATACATCCTGCAGCACAACAGATATATTTTTCCTGAGGTCTGTAAGCCTGTAATCCTTTATATTAACCCCGTCTATCAGGATTTCTCCCTTCTGAATATCATAAAACCTTGCCATAAGACTTATTATGGTTGATTTTCCAGAACCGGTGGAACCAACAAAGGCAACTGTCTCCCCAGGATTTATATAAAAACTTACATCCCTCAGAACCCAGTTCTCTCCCTCATATGCAAACCATACATTCTTAAACTCAATCTCTCCGCGAATCTCCTCGCAAAGAATCCCTTCCGACAACTCCTCCGTTTTATCCTCAATATCCATAATCTCAAAAATTCTTTCGGAAGATATTACCGCGGACTGAAGTCCTGTATATTTATCGGCAATTTCATTGATTGGCTGAAAGAACTCCCTGACATATGAAATAAACGCGTATAAAATACCATATTCAAAAACTCCGCCCAGTATATCCCCTGCACACACCCAGATTAACGCGGATATTGTCAGGTTGTTGATTACTTCAACAATAGGTCTGCCCAGACTGTTTAGTATAATTTCCCTTAAACTTGATTTGAAATATTCTTTTTCTATTTTATTATATTCATCAAACTTTTGTTTTTCCCGATGAAATATCTGAACAATTTTCATTCCTGTGATATTCTCGGCTAAAAATCCGTTAATCCGTCCTATCATCATTTTCATTTTTATGAAATTTTTCCTGGCCGCCTTGCGGTAAAAGACCGCAATCAAAGCAATCAACGGCACTGCACTTATTCCTGTAACAGCCAGTTTCACGCTCATTGAAAACATGACATATATGATCCCGGCAATCATAACAGCATCCCGGAACAAATTGATCAGAACGCCGGAGAACAGCTCATTTAACGCTTCAACATCATTGGTTACCCTTGTTAACAACCTTCCGGAGGAAAACCGGTCAAAGAATGACATCGACATGTTCTGGATTTTATTAAAGAGCTGTGTGCGAAGCTTGTGCATAATCTTTTGTCCAACATAGTTTAAAAGGATACCCTGAAAATAATTCAATGCAGCTCCGGTCACAATCAGTCCGAAGAAATATAAACCCAGGCGATTAATGGCAGCCGCGTTATAGTTTACCGGAACCAGATAATCGTCAATAATCTGTCTTAGTATAGCCGGCTTTAATAAAACCGCTGCGTTAATCAGAAAAGCCATAACCATCGCTAGAAGCAAATAATGGATATAAGGTATAAAATAGGACAAGAGCCGACACATATTGGCTTTCTTATGATAAACGGATTCAATGGGCTCTTCCGGTCTTTTTTCTGCTTTTTCAGCCATTTATAACACCCTCCCCGTTATCATTCTTATGCTGTTCCGACTGGGATATATACAGCTTGTAATACGCTCCTTCCAGTTCCATTAATTCCTGGTGGCTGCCCTGCTCAACGACAACACCATCCTCCATATAAATAATCCTGTCCGCATGCATTACTGTTGAAACTCTATGTGAAATGATAATGCCTGTCCTTTTTTTAAGTATACCTTTCATATTTCCAAGTATTTCGGCTTCCGTTTCAGTATCGACAGCCGATAAACTGTCATCCAGTACAAGAATGGAAGGGTTTTTCACCAAAGCACGCGCAATGGATACTCTTTGCCGCTGTCCCCCTGAAAGCGTAACACCACGCTCCCCAACTATTGTTTCAAAGCCCTCGGGAAACTCCAGAATGTTGTCATATACCCCTGACATTCGCGCAGCCTGTTCTATTTCCTCATCGGTTATCCCTTCATGATAAAAACGTATATTATGGCGTATAGTGGTTGAAAATAGAAAATTTTCCTGGGGGACAAACCCGATATTCTCTCTTAATACGTCCAACGATATGAGATTAATATCTACACCGTTAATAAAAATATGTCCGTTTTCAATTGGGTAAAGTCTTAACAAAAGATTTGAAAGAGTTGATTTTCCGCTTCCGGTTTTTCCGATAACTCCCAGGGTTGAGCCTGAAGGAATAGTAAGATTAATGTTTTTCAACGCCGGCACAAGGGTTTGTGGATATGTAAAGGTCAGATTCTCTATCTTTATTTCTCCTCTGATATTTTCATCCAATTTTTCTTCACCATCCGGTATATCACTATGTTCCTGAAAAATATCATCCAGACGTTTCATAGAAGCCGAACCCCGCTGCCATACTTCAATAATTCGGCTGATGTTTTTAACAGGTCTCATAATCACTGCCATATATGAATTAAACGCAATAAAATCACCCAGAGAAATCACCCCTGTTGTCACCATCCTGCTGCCTGCTATAATAAATAAAAGAAAACTGATACTGAAGCAAACCTCGGTAACCGGACCAAGCATTCCCGATATCCTGAAAAGGCGCATATGCGTTTTTACGTTTTTACGGCTCAATGTCTTAAATTTATCCATTTCAGGTTTTTCCTGGGCAAATGCTTTTACCACCCGGATTCCCATAATATTTTCCTGAACGCGTTCTGAAATGGCCGCAAACGCTTTTTGTACCTTTTCAAACCTGCTGCGTATTTTCTTTCTAAGCAGTATTGTTATTGTTACGACAACGGGTACAGGCCCCAAAGCCATCAGCGTCAGGATCGGATGAATGGTATCCGCCATATAAATAATTGAAATTGTATTAACCAGAACCCCTTCAATTGCCGCAACGAAACCAAATCCGAAAACCCTGCGGATTGCGTTGATATCATTAATAGCGTATGCAATCAGATCCCCTGTCCGGTGGTTGTTATAAAAGCTGACGGGAAGAGTCTGCATATGGGCCAAAAGCTTCCTTCTGAGGTAACATTCCACATGACGTGAATTACCGACAAGAAAATACCTCCATATAAAACGGAGAATAAATGCCAAAACCGCCAGAATAAACATAAAGACAATTTGATTGTATATCATGTTTACAGTACCCTGTCCCAAGTTCAGCGTATCTGTAATTCTCCCCAATACTTTTGGAATCTGCAGGGAAACCATTGATGTTATCACCAGAATTCCTATTCCTGTAACATAGCTGAATATCCGACTCTTAATAAATTCATGGAGTATTTTTTTAACAATCATCCTATCACCATAGCCAAATCTGCCGGCATACCGTTATATCGGCTGCTGACCTGAAGAAAAGCTCCGATACCATATATCACTCTTCAATAAACGCTTGCGCGAATTGCACGCCCAAAACGCGGGCACCTAAGCGCCTGCCTACGCGTTTTATACACAACACAACGCGAATATTATAGAACGAGGTAAAGATACCTCGTTGAAACAGAAGGAAGGACAATCCTTTTATGGATTGTCCGAATTATATAAACCCTTTAATTACTTTTTCCAATTGTATATTATACCAAATACCGGTATGTTCTAAAAAGCATGAATCTCATACTCGCCACGAACCTGAAAAGAAGATACATAATTCCGAAGTTCCCTTATCGATTTATCCTGAAGCTGAAGGGTAATTGCCTTTCTGGTATACCCGCCATATACTTCGTCGGATTCACGATACTGCTGCAGGACATATTTCTGCGCTCCATGAACCATTCCACCAATTTCCTGAATATCGGTCTGACTGAGCTGAGGACAGCAGGTGGTTCTGAATTCATAGGCGATATCACTGCTTATGAGCATTGATATACTTTCCATAATACTATATTTATCCACATCAGTCCGGCATATTTCACGGTATTTTTTCATAGGTGCCTTAACATCCATAGCTACATAATCCAGAAGATTTTTTTCCAGAAGTTCTTTAATGACCTCGGGTCGGGTTCCGTTAGTATCCAATTTTACCGGATATCCCAAATCCTTTATTTTACGAATGAACTCTTTCAAGTCCTTTTGCAGTGTCGGTTCTCCACCTGAAACCACTACTCCGTCCAAAAACTTTTTTCGTTTTTCCAAAAAGGATAAAAGCCCACCCTCCTCAAGTAAAGGACTATCCGTTCTCTGCCTGACAAGGCAGCGGTTGTGACAGAACACACAGTTCATATTGCATCCCTGGGTGAATATCACAGCGGCAATTTTTCCGGGGTAATCCACTAAAGACTGCTTGACAAACCCGGCAATTTTCATCTTTTGTACCTCCTGCAGCTTAGCTTCTGTTTTTCAGGATTCAACCGAATGAACCAACAACCTTCCACATTTTAAAGGCACGTTCAGAATAAGGAGAAACAACTGTAAAGTCAGCATACCCTGCAAAATTATTCAGGATACTTTTTCCTTTATCACAAATTTACGACGTTGGAAATATTCCTCCTTTTTACCTTTGTTGTAATTTGAAACAGGCCGCAAATAACCGGTAACCCTTGACCAAACTTCGGTTTCGCTTCCGCAATGAGGGCAGATAAACTGCTCGCCTCTTAAGTATCCATGATTATTACAAACCGAAAACGTTGGGGTTATGGATATGTAAGGCATTTTGTAATTCTCAAAACACCTTTTGATTACATTCCTGCAAACCTCCGTTTCCTGAATGCTCTCACCAAGATACAGATGCTGAACGGTTCCGCCGGTATAAAGCGACTGAAGCTCATCCTGCAGTTCCATAACTTCAAAAATGTCATCGGTAAAGCCAACCGGAAGCTGGGATGAATTAGTGTAATACGGTACATCCTCGCCCGCCGCATAAATATCCGGATACCTTTCCCTGTCTATGCGGGCCAGCCTGTACGAGGCACCTTCCGCCGGAGTAGCTTCAAGATTGTAAAAATTGCCTGTTTCTTTCTGGAATTCAATCATGATTTCTCTGAGATAATTCATAACCTCAATTGCGAATGACTGCCCTTCGGGTGTGGTGATATCCTTGCCTGTGAAATTAACCAGAGCTTCATTCATGCCTACAATTCCAATGGTATTAAAGTGATTATACCAATATTGTCCGGTTCGTTCCTTTACATGCCGCAGCATGTATGAAGTATAAGGATAAAGCCCCTTTTCCGATTGTTGTTCAATAATTTTTCTTTTGATTTCAAGTGATATTTTGCCAATAGAGGCTATATTATGCAACCTTTTCATAAACTCTTCTTTTGTAATGCTCAAATAACCTATTCGTGGAAGGTTAATCGTAAAAACGCCGATAGATCCGGTAAGAGGATTACTGCCGAAAAGACCTCCGCCTCTTTTTCTGAGTTCACCTACATCAAGCCTTAAACGGCAGCACATTGAAACAGCATCTTCAGGAGATAAATCAGAATTTACATAATTTGCAAAGTAAGGTATCCCGTACTTGCAGGTTATTTTCATGAACTCTTCCACAGCAGGGTTTTCCCAGTCGAAATCCCTGGTGATGTTTATTGTTGGGATAGGAAAAGTAAACACTCTGCCTTTAGCATCACCTTCGAGCATAACTTCACAGAAAGCCTTGTTGAACAGATCCATTTCCTCCTGAAAATCACCATACTTGTCGTTGGTATATTTCCCGCCGGATATAACGGGCTCATCCTTGAGTGTTTTAGGAACCTTTATATCAAAGGTCAGATTGGAAAAGGGGCATTGAAAACCGACCCTTGTAGGCACATTAATATTAAAAACGAATTCCTGAATGCATTGCTTCACCTGCTGATATGTCATGTTGTCATAACGGATAAAAGGGGCGCAATAGGCGTCAAATGAAGACCATGCCTGAGCTCCGGCAGTTTCACCCTGAGTACTGAAGGTAGAGTTTACGATCTGTCCCAATAAGCTTCTCAAATGCTTGGGTGCTTTACTCTCAACTTTTCCAGGAACTCCTCCGAAACCGTCCATTAAAATCTGGCGGATATCCCAACCGGCACAGTATGCTCCAAAAAAGCCCATATCATGAATATGGCAGTCACCGTTTTCATGAGCCTGTCGAACTTCATGGGGATAGATTTCGTGGAGCCAGTATTTTTTAGTAAATGCTTCCCGAACATAATTGTTCAACCCGTTAACGCTTTTCTGGGTATTGGCATTTTCCTGAATCTGCCAGTCCTTGTCTCCAAGGTAATCTGAAAACATATTGATAGTAGCTCCTATCAAGGCGTTAATTTCCCTGGCGCTATTCCTTTTTTCACGATATAATATGTAAGCTTTTGCTGTTTGGGCATGTCCATTTTCAATGAGTACATATTCAACAAGATCCTGTATTTGCTCTACTTCGGGGATACGATTGGAATATTTCTGTTCCGCAAGCTGTATGACTTTGTCGCAAAGCTTCTGTGCTGTGTTAAAATCTTTGCCTCCGCAAGCAACTGCGGCTTTAAAAATGGCTGAACTGATTTTTTCAGGCGTAAATTCTTCGACACTCCCGTCTCTCTTTCGTATCTGATCTATCATTCCTGCGCCTCCCTAGGCTATCTATATGTTGATGGAAATATACTATCACACACAATATGTAGTGTCAATCATAAAAAACGGAAAATTTTTGTGCAAATTCACCAAATACAGGACCCGCAATGATTCACGGAATTGTATAAAATTTCGACAAAAACCGTCCGTTCGCATTCTATATATATAATTCCTCTAAAAAAGTTTGTTTTTTTTGCAAACTTTTTCGCTCT
>CAZSVI010000155.1:0-7578 GCA_964610205.1 uncultured Oscillospiraceae bacterium | reverse complement strand
CTACCCATTTCTGATTTATATCTGTTGCGAGAAAGTCCCGTCCAAGCAGGTTTGGCGCCACCTCACCGTGCCATACATGCTCAAAAGCGACTGCTTGGAATGGGGTACACCGGAATATTCGATTTTGGCGGTAAAGTTACTATTCAGCATCATGCCGGCAGTGATGAATTCAATGGATTTCTTCGGATAAGAAACAGGAAAAAGGCACATAACTACAACAAAGCGACATTCTGATCGAGTGCAGATAGAGTTGCATGAATGTCTTAAGCAATCGTATAGATATTTGTGATGAAGAGGAACATTTTGATGAAAATACTGCTTGTATACCCTGATTTTCCGGATACGTTCTGGAGCTTCAAGTATGCCTTGAAGTTTATTTCCAAAAAAGCATCCTTTCCACCTCTGGGTTTGCTGACAGTGGCTGCCTTACTTCCTGACAGGTGGGAGAAGAGACTCGTTGACATGAGTATAAGAAGCTTAAATGATGAGGACTTGCTGTGGGCAGATTATGTCTTCATCAGTGCCATGTCGATTCAAAGGGAGTCAGTAAACGCCGTCATAACCCGGTGCAAAAGGATGGGGGTGAAAACAGTTGCCGGAGGACCTCTTTTCAGCGCATGCAGCGAAGCATTTGACGATGTTGATCATCTCTTACTGAATGAAGCGGAAATCACGCTTCCTCTTTTTCTTGAAGACCTTGAAAAAGATCAGATGAAACATATCTATTCATCTGCTGAATGGGCTGATATCAAAGATACTCCCGTTCCTTTATGGGAACTTGTTGATATGAAAAAGTATGCTACGATGAATATTCAATATTCACGGGGATGTCCTTTCAATTGTGAATTCTGTGACATTATTACACTATACGGACGGACGCCGCGGATAAAAAGTAAGGAACAGATCCTTGCCGAACTGGAGGCTTTGTATTTGGCTGGATGGAGGTCAAGTGTATTTTTTGTGGATGATAATTTTATAGGGAATAAAGAGGTGCTTAAGCGCGAAATTTTGCCTGCTCTGATTACATGGATGGAGGAGAAAAGATATCCTTTCAATTTTTCAACCGAATGCTCCATTAATCTCTCCGATGATGAGCAGTTGATGCAGTTATTGGTGAAAGCCGGATTTGATGTGGTGTTCATAGGGATTGAATCTCCTAATGAAGAAAGCCTGGTTGAGTGTAATAAGTTCCAAAACAAAAACAGGGATCTGTTGGCATGCGTTAAGAAATGCCAGCATGCCGGCCTGCAGGTACAGGGTGGATTTATTGTCGGATTTGACAGCGATCCGGAGTCAATATTTGAGACACTGATCAGGTTCATCCAGGAGAGTGGAATTATTTCGGCCATGGTGGGTTTGCTGAGCGCTCCAACCGGAACAAAATTATATAAGAGGCTTGAAAAGGAAGGCCGTATTTTACATGATATGACGGGAAATAATACTGATTTTTCTTTGAATTTTATTCCGAGAATGAACCGAAACCTGCTCATCGACGGCTACAGGAAAGTCCTGGCTGCTATATATGAGCCTAAACAGTATTATGAACGGGTTATGAAGTTTTTTAAAGAGTTCAACCTGAATCAAAAAGGCAAACTTCATATGGAGCTGTGTCATATCCGTGCGCTGTTCAGATCCATGCTTCGCATTGGTATTATCGGCAAAGAAAGGTTTTATTACTGGAAGCTGTTTTTTTGGACATTGTTTAAAAAACCGAGATATTTTCCTCTGGCTATCACCTTTTCGATCTATGGGTATCATTTCAGAAAGATATTTGAAAGGGAAATATCATAAGCCTGACAAAATATCGTCAATACTCGAAGAAACAGGGATTATATAAAAAGCGTACTATCGTTTCTGTTTAATTCTCATCTTTGACAGTTGAGGAGAACTCTTGTATAAGTCCGAATATATCGGATCTATTCACAGCTTGATTTATTTTTAAGTTTGGAGTAAAATGAAGCTGAATTTATGAAAGGGCAAGGTATTTTTAAATGAGAATACGCTAATTCGGTAAAACAAATTGAATTTGGCAAGGGTTAAATATGTTTGTCTATATCATGGAATCCTTCATAGTCGATTCGAAAAAGGTATATAGGCGTTATACTTATTTAAAAGCCAATGTTTGTGCTGGATTAGCTTCAATATAACATTTTTCTTACAAAAACCTATCGGTTATGTATTAGTTGTTGATTGTATCTTTCCGGCACATGTTTCTTGCAGAGGAGAGATTTTTTATGCTTATTTTGGAAGCGTCAAATATCAGGAAGTATTACCGGGAGCGTCTGATTATTCAACTGAATGAGTTGAAAGTATACACAGGTGACTGTATTGGTGTTGTGGGTCAGAATGGCTGCGGAAAAACTACGCTGTTTCAGATATTAGCTGGTGAAATCCAGCCGGATGAGGGTTTTGTCAAGCGATATTGTGAAATAGGCCATATCCGGCAATTCTCCGAGGAGGTTATGGAGGCAGCCCCAAAAGCAATAAAAGAGCTTGGTCTTTCGCACAAAACAGGCCAAACCAATTATAGCGGAGGAGAGAAAACGAGGATAAAAATCGCCAATGTTTTCAGTCGTGATCATATTATACTTTTTGCCGACGAGCCTACCTCAAACTTAGATTATAAAGGAATTGACATATTGAAGAGGAAGCTTTCGACAGTAGATTCCTTCATGCTGATTAGCCATGACCGAAGCCTTTTAGACAGCCTGTGTAATAAAATCATTGAAATCCGTGACGGCTGTCTGAAACACTATCATGGAAACTATACCTCATACAGGGAACAGAACGCCTTGGAACTACGGTATGCCCAGCAGGAGTATGAAAAGTATATATCGGAACGCGCAAAGCTTAAGGAAGCCATCATTGACAGGACGGGGAAATCCGGATTAATGCGTAAAGCTCCCAGGAGGATGGGGAATTCGGAAGCAAGGCTTCATACCCGGAAGGTAAACGAGAAGCAGGAAAAGATTCATAATGCGGTGAATAGTCTGAAGACACGTCTTGACAAGCTTGAAGTAAAGGAAAAACCCAGGGAGCTTCCGCAGATAAAGATGGATTTTTCTCTTACCGATCCCCCTGAGAATAAAGTTGTAATTGAAGCGGTGAATTTATCCTTTGGTTATGGCAGCGGAAAGATATTCGACAATACGGGTTTTGCAATTCATAACCGGTTGAAAACCGCATTGTGGGGTGAAAATGGATCGGGCAAAACAACCCTTTTAAATCTCATTAATGGAAAAACCGATGATAGAATAAGAATTGTACCGAAAGCCAAAATAGGATACTTCCGCCAAGGCTTTGAGAACCTGGATAATAATACAACGGTACTGGACAATGTGATGCGGGATAGTATCCAGTCCCAGAGCGTTACCCGAACCATACTGGCCAGGCTTCTTATCCCGGGTGCGGATGCATATAAGAAAGTCAGTGTTTTAAGCGGCGGTGAAAGGATAAAGGTTTCTTTTGCAAAACTATTCGTTTCCGATGCAAACGTATTGCTTCTGGATGAGCCCACAAACTATCTGGATATACCTTCCATTGAAGCCCTGGAAAAGGTATTGCGTGATTATGATGGAACGGTACTATTTGTTTCCCATGACAGGGAGTTTATCAATGCTGTGGCAGACAGACTGTTGGTTATTGAAAACAGGGCTATTGCGCAATATAACTTTCCTTTATAATCTGAACGGCAAGTTCATACTTATAAATTGATTTATGCTGTGTCGTAAATCTGAAACGGTAGAGAATATCCTCATAATAGAATTCATATTTGTTGTTGTTCTGTACATTCATGCCCGAAAGCTTATGTAACGGGAAAGTATATATGGAACCCTTTTTGGGTGTAAATACAAATCTGTCATGAAACAATTCCACTTTTCCCCTGCTTTTGTATTGACGCAGCGGGCTGCGGCGCTTTCCGGTGAAAAGCATTGCATCCGTGTCGGAAAAAAGTGCTTTTCCGCCGGAGGTATATTCTGTTTGAGAGAACAGAGAAGACAGGTAGGAGCTTTGCCAGTCACTCCAGGTCTGGGGATTGTTGAAATACGGTTCATCATTTCCGTCCAGATAACCGTACTCGGTATAGTTAACCGAATATCCGCATTTGACACATGTCAGGGTATTTTTATGGCTGTACATGGAACAAAGAGCTTTACATCGGGGGCATACAACCAGGAACATGTCCAGAAATTCAGCAAGGTTTTTTCCCCTGAACCGGATCATGTTCCTGTCCTGCCATTCATATTCATTAAAATGTATTCCATTTATAATTCCTTGATAAATCTCATCCACAGACATTTTTTCAATGTCTCCCGGTTTAAACAGAATGCTGTAGTTCATATTGATGATACCGGTTCGTGAGCTTCTGGCCCATCTTGGTCTGGTAAGACCGGCGCCTTCCATCAGCGTATTCACAACAGGAATGTTAAGTAGTTTGGCAAGCTTCGCGGTGGCGTAAAATACCGGAACGTTTTTAAGATCCCAATTACGGGCACCTTCAGGATATAAGCCAATAACACCGTTGTTCTTCTTTATGGAAAGTATGGCACGGATGGTTCCTGAATCAGCCAAATGTTTGGATTTTGGAATACCGCCAACCAGCTTTAAAACCTGCTTAAGCCAGAAGTGTCGGAAGTGCGCATCCGAAATCACGAAATATACAGGCTCAGAAATACCGAGTGACATTAAAAAAGGATCCCATGCGCCGACATGGTTTCCTATTATTAAGTAGGGTGGCTCTAAATGCTGAATTTTTTCCGTATTATATTTTACATTAAAACGAAGGGTTAAGAATTTACCAAAAGTTGCTTTTAAAAATTTATTAAACCATTTACTGAAATAATATTTTCCAGATGCCACGATTCGTCCTCCGTATGCCATTATAAAAGATTTTAAAAACAAGTTTATCAGTTTATATTCTATCAAAATATCTGTAAAATTGTCAAAGGCTGAATTTACCCGGGCATAAAGTGCGGTATTAAAATATTCTTCCTTGGAAAGCTCATGTTCCGGAGTAGTTGAGTCTAATAAATAATACATCAATACATAATAAAATAGACTATTGTTTTAGAAAAAAATCAAGGGTATAATTCGTATGAGAAGAATTACGAATAGGGGTGTTAATTATGCCAATAGTTGATATGCCGTTGCATGAACTGAGAAAATATAACGGAAGAAATCCAAAACCTGCCGATCATGAAGAGTACTGGAAAAGAGCACTTAATGAGCTGGACAGAACAGATCCCTGTGTAAAGCTTGTTCCCGCAGAATTTAAAACCGATATTGCCGAATGCTTTGATCTTTATTTTACGGGTGTCAAGGGAGCAAGAATTCATACCAAATTATTAATACCGAAGGAGAACTCTGAACCCGCGCCGGCACTCATTAAATTTCATGGGTATGCAGGTAATAGCGGTGACTGGCAAAGCAAGCTCGGATATGCGGCATCGGGGTTTGTAGTGGCTGCTATGGACTGCCGGGGGCAGAGCGGACTATCAGAAGACAGAGGAGGAGTTGCAGGCAATACCCTTCAAGGTCATATAATCCGTGGACTGGATGATCCGGATCCGGACAACCTTCTATTCCGGCAAATATTTTTAGATACTGCCATGCTGGCAAGAATAGTGATGGATATGCCTTTCGTCGACAAAAACAAAACTGGAGTCATGGGTAGCTCCCAGGGAGGCGGACTGACACTGGCTTGTTCATCACTTGTCCCGGGAATCAGAAAGCTTGCTCCGTCATGCCCGTTTCTTTGTGACTATCAAAGGGTATGGGAGATGGATCTTGCAAAGGATGCGTACATAGAATTAAAACAGTATTTCAGAAATTTCGATCCTACCCATCAAAGGGAGGAAGAAGTTTTTACAAAGCTCGGATATATTGATCTGCAATTTCTTGTTGACCGTATTCAGGGAGAAGTATTAATGGTTACCGGTCTTATGGATACTGTTTGTCCGCCTTCAAGCCAGTTTGCGGCCTATAATAAAATAAAGGCTCAAAAAGAAATTGTGATATACCCCGACTTTGGACACGAATTTTACCCAGGCTTTGACGACAGGGTATATCAGTTTATGATGGAGTTAAAACATAACGCATAATAATCAATAAAACGATGGAGACTGCAACATGAATACAGTAATGAGATTATTAAGAATGGCAAAACCATATTTGAAATACCTTGCTGTAGGCATGATATCAATTGTTGTGCTTACGGCCTGCCAGCTGACGGCTCCGATGATTGTGAGGGAATTGACGGCACTCATTCAGAATATGGATCCTGAGCTCGGAAAAAAGGCACTGCGTTTTGCGCTTATTCTGGCAGTTATTTACCTTATTCAGGGAATATGCCAGTTTCTGCGTACATATATAACCCACTTTGCCGCATGGAATTTTGTTTCAGATATGCGGGTTCGTGTTTACAATCACTTACAGAAACTTTCCCTGAAGTACTATCATGATAAGCAGACCGGACAGTTGATGTCGCGCGCATCCAATGATGTAAACCTTCTGGAACTGCTAATAGCCCATGCCACACCCGATCTTATAGTAAATATACTCATTCTTACCGGTGTGGCCATACTTCTGTTCTCCATAAATGCGACGCTTGCTTTATTAAGCCTGGTCACAGTGCCTTTTTTAATTCTGGCAATCACAAAATTCGCAAAAAAGGTTCAGCCGCATTTCAGAAAAACCCAGCAGAAGCTGGCTGAGTTTAACGCAACATTGCATGATAATTTGTCGGGAATTAAGGAAATTCAGGTATTCAATCAGCATCAGAAGGAAGAAGCGCGTATATATCACTCATCAAAGGAACATGTAAAACAAACGCTGAAAGCATTAAGGCTTAGCGCAATATATCATCCGTCCATTGAATTTTTCAACCATATCGGTATGGTGCTGGTTATCGGCTTTGGCGGATATCTGGCTTCTCTCGGCAGGGTTCCTCTCCCTGATATTATCGCGTTTATTCTGCTGTTAAGCATGTTCTATCAACCCATAAGTACACTGGGCCGGATTAACGAGGATCTGCAAAACGCTATAGCCGGAGCCTCCAGAATTTTTGAAGTTCTGGATACTGAACCCGACGTTAAGGAAAAACCCGGTGCTGTTAATATTGGAAAACTTTCCGGAGGAATTCAACTTGTTAATGTGTCCTTTCAATATATTCCGGATCATAATGTGTTGAAAGACATCAATATTAAAATAAATCCGGGTGAAATGGTAGCGGTTGTCGGTCATACCGGAGTAGGAAAAACAACACTGATTAGCCTATTGGCCCGTTTTTATGATCCGACCGAGGGGAAAATACTTTATGACGGACATGATATAAAGGATATAAGCCTAACTTCCCTGCGTGACAATATCAGTATTGTGCTGCAGGATATATTTCTTTTTAATGGGACGGTTGCAGAAAATATAGCCTATGGCGTAAAAAACGCAACCGGCCGGGAGATTGAAGAGGCAGCGAAAATCGCGCATGCCGATGAATTTATCCGGGAGCTTGAAGAAGGTTACGATACGGTAATTGGAGAACGCGGGATAAAGCTTTCCGGCGGTCAGAAGCAGCGGCTTTCA
>CAZSVI010000154.1:0-7692 GCA_964610205.1 uncultured Oscillospiraceae bacterium | reverse complement strand
AATGGCTGAAAGGATTCTGCGAGATGGAATTATTTAGTGGGTGTTAAACAAGCGAAAACACAGCCTCAGTTTAACATACTATAAAACACCTCTATGGTATTTCCTATATTGATTTTACTGCATACTATTATATGAATCAATAAAGAAACAAAAAATGCTGTCTCTATAATAATCTTATACAAACAAGTCCTCTTCTTTCCCGTCATTTATGTTTATTTTGTCACTTGTTTTCAGCAGCATAAAAATTCTATAATATAAGTGTACACTGATACTTTTTAACATACTTTTACCTCCTTTCTTTTATGACTATAAAAGATTTTCTAATGTTCGGAGCAAGTGGCTCCGAATTTTTTTTTATAACAACGGAAGCAATTACATCGTAATTGCAGCACACCGTTTCAAGGTTCTTATCACAACGGGAAACAATTTTGCATGACAATTTAAACATTACCCGGGTTACACAAATGAGCGGCAAACCTAAATCATTAATATACCGCTTTATTCCTGTCCGGTAATGGGGTATAATAAATTGTATCAATTTTATTAAATATAGGTGAGTTTATGCGTGTATTGCATTTAATCGGCGGCGGAGACGAGGGCGGCGCCAAAAGCCATGTCCTTTCTCTGGTGCAGCAACTGGGGAACCATATCAATGTGAAGCTTATCAGTCTTCGTCCCGGCTCCTTTACAGAGGATGCCCGAGCTATGGGCATCGATGTTGATGTGGTTCGCACCGGAAATATATTCAACGACATAAGGGCTGTTAAAAGAATTGCATACGAAGGCGAATACAACATCCTTCACACACATGGCGCAAAAGCTAACATGATAGGTGTTATCATTAAGAGAAAAACGGCAATTCCCGTTGTATCCACCGTACACAGTGACTATAGGCTGGATTATCTTCACAGCGTATTGAAAATGTACACCTTCGGATTGATAAACACGGTAGCGCTGCGTCATGTTGACTACTATATCGGTGTTTCGGATAATTTCAGGGATATGCTTATTCGCAGAGGATTCCCTGCACATCGTATCCATACTGTTTATAACGGCATTCCGTTTGATAATGAAATTGATATCATGCCACGACTTGATTTTGCCAGAAAATACAGGATACCTTGCGAACCGGGTAAAACCGTTGTGGGTATTCTGGGAAGGCTTCATCCCGTTAAGGGACATACGGTTTTCCTGGACGCGGCGGCAAAAATACTTAAAAAATTTCCTGAAACCAGGTTTCTCATTGGAGGACCCGGAGATGATTTGAAGCCCTCTTTAGAAAAAAGGGCACAACAGCTTTGCATTTCGGATTCTGTGTTTTTCCTGGGTATGGTTACCGAGCCATTCTCCTTTTTTAATTATGTAGACATCAATGTCCTCACTTCTTACAGTGAGAGTTTTCCCTATGTCATACTGGAAGGCGCCAGGATGAAAAAAGCAACTGTTTCCAGCAAAGTAGGCGGCCTTGAGGATCTTTTCATTCAGGGTGAAAACGGATACCTGTTTAACCCCGGAGACAGTGACGCTTTGGCCCTGTACCTTATGAGCCTGATTGAAAATCCTGATAAACGCCGGCTTATGGGTGAAAAGCTGTATAATTCGGCAAAAGAGAATTTTTCCCTGTACAGTATGACTCAAACCCAGCTGACAATTTATAAATCCATACTCCGGCAGGAATGCCAGAGTTCCAAAGACGGTAAGGAATACGATATTGCAATCCTTGGTTATTACGGATACCGCAACAGCGGCGACGACGCAATACTAAAATCCTTTATTGACCATCTGAAGCAAAACCATAAGGAACTATCCATTGTCGTACTGTCAAATGAGCCTTCCCAAACCCGAAGAGCGTACAGCGTACAGTCCATATACCGCTTTCATCCCTTCCAGGTTCCGGCGCTTCTTTCCAAAACAAGGCTTTTTATTGCCGGAGGCGGCACACTCATTCAAGATGACACCAGCAGCCGTTCTCTGTTATATTATCTTCTTATGCTTCACCTTGCTATGAAAAAGGGTGCGCGTCTGGCACTTCTGGCCAATGGGCTGGGCCCTCTCACAAGGAAGAAAAACCGCAGGGCTGCGGCAACAATGCTGGACAGGATGGACGTCATTACCCTGCGTGACTCCAATGCCTATGAGGAATTAACCTCCCTGGAGGTTAAAAAACCTATAACACAGGTCGCAGCAGACCCTGCCATGGCGCTTTCGCCGTGTGATCGGTCGATGGGACTTGAAATTCTTTTAAAAGAAAGAATTCCCATTGACAAAAACATAGTTGCCCTTTGCCTAAGGAAGTGGAAAAGAGTAAAACATTCGGAAAAAATTCTTGCGGCATTGGCAGATAATATCTCGACAAAGTTTAATGCCATTCCTCTTTTTATATCCATGCAGCATCCGGATGATGTGCGTTTTTCAAAAAGAGTACTTAAGAATATGAAGCAGAAAGGGTATATTCTGCAAAACCGTTATACGGTAGATGAAACTCTTTCTATATTGGGAAACGTCACAATGGTTGCAGGAATGCGGCTGCATTCACTGATTTATGCCGCAAACCTGAGTATTCCAATGGTTGGGCTTGCCTACGAACCGAAGGTTAACTTTTTCATGGAGTCTATCCATCAACCCTATGTGATCTGGGATGAAACCTTTTCAATGGACGAACTGATGGAAAAGATCCATATCATATGGCAGAATGCTTCACAAATTGGAATCGAACTTGGCAAAATAAAACCTGAACTTGAAAAAAAGGTAAAAGAAGCCATGGAACTTACCCTGTCTCTTCTGTTAAAGTAGCGCTGTCTTGCGGCGCTTCCCTTTCCAACCGTTTGCTTCCGTATGCCAGAAACATAACAATCCCGGCGAACATCCAAAAATAGGAGGCTATCAAAGGTATCTCAAGCATGTTTTCAGTGAGATTGTAAAGGATTACCACAACAATGCTGGAAACTATACCACGGACCCAGTCCTTCTGCTCCTTATCCCTTATTTTCGAAATGGCTCTGGAACACCAGGTAAAAGTATTGTACATCAGTATCATAAATGCGGCAATCCCGAATATGCCCATTTCCACTGCCGTTTTTAAATAATAATTGTCCATTGAAAAGGTATCATTCAGTTTATGACTTATGGCTACCGAACCGCCAAACTGCCCAAGCCCCATTCCTGTCCAGATATTATCGATGAACAATGGAAAGCTCTCCGCGGCCCTGAAAAAACGCCCGCCCGACATACTGCTCACTACATACTGGGGGGATATAACATACAGAATCCGGTTAGCCACCGAAGGTACAAAAATAATGGCAAAAATAAACAGGGCGGCCATAGCCAGAAGTGCCGGTAAAACCATCTTTTTGTTCTTCAGCCATACAAAAACCACCAGGGCTGCAAAACAGAATACCCATCCAGCCCGGGACATGGTGAATAAAAGTGACAGCCACATGGTACAAAAAGCAATCCCGTAGTATATCTTTCTGGTCCGGTTTTTCTCGGCAAAGAACAACCCGACACTTATAGGGATTAAGGTAGCCAGAAAGCCTGCCATCATATTACATGAAGTAAAAATGGAGAATACACGGGTCCGTACAGTCCCTTCCATTTCATCCAGCCAGCCTGCCGGAATGTCCACAGCGATAATATACTGGTAGATCCCATGCAAACTTATCAGAAAACCGGTTAACAGGACAATATTCAGAATTCTCTTCGCTCCCTCCGGTGTTCGTAAAAGCTGGGTTACAACAAAGAACCACAGCATATATTGTATGACAACCCTGAGGCCTTCCACGCCGATAAGAAAATCCGGAGCAGCAGCAAATAACAGAATCACTCCTAATAACATGAAAAGAATAATGGAAATATCCAGAGGCGTCGCACGGTAGGGTTTTTCTTTATGATAACGGAGCCATTTATAAAACCAGATACCAAAGCAAAGAAGAAGTGCCAGTTCATCCCAATAGGATGAAAGAATCATCGGTGATGATCCTGTTACAAATTCAAAATATGCTCTTCTGCCAAAAAGGGACAGTATTTGGGAAAGTGGGCGTGCCAATACCGTTCTTAAGAGGAATTCAAAAACAGTGTACAACGCCACAATAAGGGTCGCCTTTTCATAGTCCAGAAACAGCACTGCTACCGCAACAACAGCGGTAATAACGGCCACCAGCGGAAGCAACCCCGCCTTTGACACCAATAAACCCAATACCAGCGCTCCCATGATAAGAGCTGTTATTTTCATTTTATTCATCACAACACCTTATTCCATCACCAGCACATATAATTTATATGCCAGACTGTTTTTCCAGACATTTTTTATGTTTTTTAAACCAAGCATGAATATGGCGGCAACGATAAATGTAAGACCCAGAAACAGAATATCTCGAATCATCAGCCTGTTTTGAATTATTCTGCCCGCCAGATACCCGGTTCCAAAAACCGGGATAGCCAATATCGCAGATTTATGTCCTGATATCTTAATGATTCCGATAACCAGTCTGACAATTACACTGGCCTCACTCCACCCGCATATTGATTTTGAAAACCGTCTCACCCACTTATCAATTCCATAGAAAAGCGTTTTTACCATACGGACAAAAATCGAATGCTCCAGGGAACTCTCCCTTTCAACAACCGCTTTTATAGCTCTTCCCGGAAGACTGTTCCTGTAAGCTTCTACGATCCGGACAACTGTTTTTCTAAGGAAACTGTATTGATAACAATGGTATACCTTTCTCAGCAGGATGTATATTATACTTCCTTCCACACTCCGCATCAGTATACACCCCTATTCTTCAACTTTAGTAATCTTGCCTGGGATCTCAACATGGCGTGTTTTCAGGGTAATATCCTTGCCCACGTTCGCATGCAAACGGCCTATATATATCATGGGATCATCCAGCGAATCGGTTACACGTACCTTTACATATATATCCTTAAGCTCGGGATGCTGCGCCACAACAATTTTCCCATCTGCCGTAGCTACATCCATTTTAGCAGGCTCGGTACGGACTTCGGTAACTTCGCTGTTGATAAAACCCCCGTCATAATACAGCCTGTCCCCTACATTAATAGCATTCACAACATCGATATCGTATCCGGGGCATTTAATCGTCACATAATAATCCTTTGTATCAACAGTGGTATCAGGAGCCTTTCTTCCCATATACCAGAGCCCTCCGGCGATAAGTGCAGCTATTATCAGCAATACGCCCAGATCGATAATATTAATTAGCCCGAACAGTTTCCCCTTTTCATTCAAAACTTTCATAACGAATTTTTCCTTTCTTACCGCTACCTTTTCTTAAGAATTTAATTCAACGCTTGCACGAATTGCGCACCAAAACGCGGGCGTTAAAGCGCCTGCATAACGCGTTTTGTGTGCATCGCGCCGCGAGCGTTTTATCAAACGCCCACTCGGGGATTGGACTCCCGCTGAGGCAGAAATCGGTTTATCCCCCGCTCATAGTAGCAGGTGGCTTCAGTGGCGTTTGATAAAAAATAACCCGCTGTTAAAACCATGTACCAAAATCATTATTCTAAATCCAGTGCTTCTATAAGTTTAACACAATCCGTTAAAGATTTCCGCAAGTTTTTTTGTCAATTCCTTTCTTTCGTAATGGGAAATATTTTCCCTGTCAGGCGTAAATAATTCTTCACCTTTACACCATTTTTCATACATAAACAGGAAATGCCGCGCTGTTGCATCCACGTCTCCGCAATCAGCCACAAAACCTGTCTTTGTTTCGGCAATAAGGGCTGCGGCCGCCCCATCGGCGGGAATCGACGCGAGGATCGGCTTTCCTGTATTGATATACTCCATCAGTTTTCCGGTATATATGGCTTCCGTACCTTTTCCCAGAAGCAACAGAACCGCGTCCGACCGCATCAGATTCCTTATGCTCTCCCGATGGGGCATATACGGCAATGCTTCGATAACCTCCGGTAAATTATATATTTTAGCCTTCTGGTACAGTTCTTCAACTTTAAACCTGCCGATAAAACGCATTTTAACTTTGGACAATTCCACCCGGTTTTCCGCTACCAGTTTTGAAACTGCCTTAAGCACCGTCTCCGGGCTGGTATTTCCATATATCAAACCGGTGTAGGTCAACGTAAATTTGTCATTTCCCTCCCCCGGTGAAATCCCTTCGAAATCTTCACTATCAAAACCGTTGGGTATTACATGGAATTTATGCTTCAGATCAGGATTATCCTTTATAGCGTTATTCCGCATAAATGGTGTGTTTATAATAACCGCATCGGCCAGTTCAAAAACTTTCCGCTCAAGTTCAATCTCCTTTTTAACCCTTGAAGGCCTATAGCAATATGCTTTAACAAAGGCGTTATTTGTCCACTCATCCCGGAAATCGGCCACCCAGGGAAGATGTGGAATATTCTTCTTGATGTGCATTGCCAGCAGATGGGTGCTGAAGGGCTGTGAAGTTGAATAAAGCATTTGAAAATCTCCATGTTCTGCAATGGAAACAGCCTTCTTTTCAGCGAAAAACTCCCACAACCGTTCTCCGTCAGGAATCAGTACTCTTCTGCGGACAAATTTCCCGGGAAGGTTTAACGGAAAAACCCATTCGGACAAATCCCACGCCGAACTGCGATGGATATCCGTATTCTCAGGAATATCACTGCTTAATGTACGGTCCGTAAGCTGTGCTTTTTTTGCCTGACGGGTAAAAACCGTACCCTCCCACCCAAAAAAAGGAAGGTATTTAATAAACTTTACCGTACGTTGAACACCCGAACCACCAATTGGCGGAAACTGATGCGCTATCATCAGAACCTTTCTCATCTTTTCACCGGCTTTATAGATGGTATCAATAAGAGCAGGGAAAAACTCCCTGCTCTGCATTATTCATGATAATGTAGAATTTGATCAGGGTAGATTAACCGGCTCCATATCGCTGATCTTATTGATAAGGAACGGAACGGTTATCCCAAGGATACTTAAACCTGCATATAGCTTTGCTTTCTCGGGAGTATACTGATTATAAAGGTTGTAAAGAATAATGATCATCAATGCATAATAAGCAATAAAAATTAAAAAGCCCAATACGGGAATAGCACCCAAAATTAGATAAACCAGAAAAGCTACCGGAAATACAATTTCCAGCTTCGGTATTTCAAAAGTGCTGACTTTAACCGACTTAACCATCAAGCCTATAAGATAAAACTGGGCAACCGGTACCCAGGCCAGCCACGGCATTTCCATCCCTCTCTTTTTTGCCAGTTTTGAAAGGGACAGTGCGAAGAAGATATAAAGCACGATAGCAATAATTACACCGATTACTGCAAAAATCGCACCTAGTATCCCAAGAAATACAAACCCGCTGTTACTCATACCAAAACCTCCTAAAATAATAAATAAATAATACCAGATTATACTCTTTTCAGTTTATATTATTTTGCTTGAAATTTCAATTGATTTTTGGCATAAAATAATTAATTTTTCTTGGTTATAATGAAATATGAATTGTTTTTGATTTTTTATCAAATATATATATATAATTCCTCTAAAAAAGTTTGTTTTTTTTGCAAACTTTTTCGTTCTAAGAAAGTTGTATCAAAGCTTAGAGGTGAGAATTCAGAACCCAGAATTCAGGATTCAGAATATAGCCTCATAGTTAAGCTGAGTCATACATCTTGATACTGTTTTCTTTCATGCGATGTTTGATTCTGACTCCATAT
>CAZSVI010000153.1:0-7800 GCA_964610205.1 uncultured Oscillospiraceae bacterium | reverse complement strand
AACGGATTTAGATGTAGAAAAAGTATAAAATATGTTATAATATCTGTTGATATAATAAGGTTATACATATCAGACCGAAAAAAATATTCTTTAACGGTTTGACGAGAATGCCTATGATTCGGGCTGTTATATGCGATTATTTTGAGGAAGACAGCTTTATTGTGTAAAATTATTGTTGCAATGAATTTCGGAGGAAGTTCAAATATGACAATCAAGGTTCTATTTGAAGACAATCATTTGCTGGTAGTGGAAAAACCGGTAAATATACCGGTTCAGGGAGATATCAGCAAGGATATGGATTTGTTGTCCTATTTTAAATTGTATATAAAAGATAAATATAACAAGCCGGGAGATGTGTATTTGGGTCTTGTTCATCGTCTGGACAGGCCTGTTGGAGGTGTTATGGTTTTTGCCCGTACATCAAAAGCAGCGTCCAGGCTTTCCGAACAGATCAGAGGAAGAGAAATGCAAAAAACATATCTGGCTGTCACTGAAGGAAAATTTAACATTAAGCAGGGAACCTATATTGATTATCTTTGGAAAGACAGGAAAAGTAATCAGGTGAAGGTGGTCTCTCAAGGCTTTAATGACGGCAGGAAAGCAATATTGCACTATGAAATACTGGATGAACGGAATAATATGGCATTGGTTGGGATCAATCTTGAAACAGGCAGATCGCACCAGATCAGAGTACAGCTTTCTTATAACGGACACCCTGTTATTGGAGATAAGAAATATGGGGGTATGGGACGTGGATTTACTGATAATCTGGCCTTATGGTCGTACAAATTGACCTTCAGACATCCGGTAAAGGATGAGATTATTTCAATAACAAGCATACCACCGGCTAACAAACCCTGGGATATCTTTTCAATCAATTAAGGGAGAAAAATTATGGAAGGAAATTTACATGAAGGTCATCGTGAAAAGATGAAACAGCGTTTTATTGAAGAAGGGATGAGCGCTTTTGAGGATCATCAGATACTTGAAATGCTCCTGTTTTATGCCGTCCCCAGAAAAGATACGAACGAAATCGCACACAGGCTGCTGAAAAAGTTTGGAACGTTGGAAAGCCTTTTTGATGCACAACCTGAAGAGTTGATAAAATTAGGAGGAATTACCAAAAATACTGCAGTGCTCCTATCTATGATACCTGAACTGGCACGAAAGTATATGCTGATCAAACAGGGGAAAAGGCCGGTTCTTGATAGTTCAACAAAAGCGGGGGAATTTGTGACTTCACTATTTTTGGGTAAAAATTATGAAGCCTTTTACGTCATATGCCTGAACTCCCAGAACCATATGAAATATGCGGCTCTTGTACATGAGGGAACAATAAATGAAGCGCCGGTTTATCCAAGGATTATTGTTGAAACCGCCCTGAGGCATCAGGCAAGCAGCGTTATTTTAGCACACAACCACCCTGGAGGCAGTTTAAAGCCCTCAAGTGCCGATATTGAAGTTACGCGGAAAATTTGTGACGCGTTAAAAACTATTTCCATTACAGTTGTAGATCATATGATTGCAGCAGGAAACAGCTATTTCAGTTTCGCCGAGAACGGGTTGCTGTAAATAACGGTATACGCAATTGCCTCTGTTGATATAAATTAAAAACATTTATGGAATAACAAGACAACAGGATGTAATGATCCGGAAACAACCGGACATCATAATGTAAATATTAATAGTAATGACAAAAGGAGTGTAGTTTAATGTCAAATGACAGGAAGCTTGTGGAAGCCATTACATCAATGAATGAGGATTTTGCCCAATGGTATACGGATATTATAAAAAAGGCCGACCTTGTGGACTATTCCAGTGTTCGTGGCTGTATGATTATCCGCCCTTATGGATATGCCATATGGGAACTGATTCAGAAAAATCTGGACAAAAGATTCAAGGATACAGGACATGAAAATGTTTATATGCCCATGTTTATTCCGGAAAGTTTATTGCAAAAGGAAAAGGATCATGTTGAAGGTTTTGCGCCTGAGGTTGCATGGGTGACACATGGCGGAAAGGAGGAACTTACAGAAAAACTGTGTGTAAGACCAACTTCTGAAACGCTGTTTTGTGAACATTATGCTAACATTATCCATTCCTACAGAGATCTCCCAAAGCTATACAACCAGTGGTGTTCCGTAGTTCGATGGGAAAAAACAACCCGTCCGTTCCTGCGTACCCTTGAATTTTTATGGCAGGAAGGGCATACTGCTCACGCTGCCGCAGAAGATGCCCAGGAAGAAACCTTAAGAATGCTTGACGTATATGCCGAATTTTGTGAAAATGTGCTTGCAATCCCTGTAATAAAAGGGAGAAAAACCGAGAAGGAAAAGTTTGCCGGAGCAAAATCAACCTATACAATTGAAAGCCTTATGCATGACGGAAAAGCTCTTCAAACAGGAACAACACATAATTTTGGAGACGGTTTTGCCAAAGCTTTTGATATTCAATATACTGATAAAAACAATCAATTGCGTTATGTGCATCAAACTTCATGGGGTATGACGACGCGTCTCATTGGTGCTGTAATAATGGTGCATGGAGATGACAGCGGATTAGTGCTGCCTCCGGAGGCAGCACCCGTGCAGCGTGTTGTCATACCTGTACAGCAGCACAAGGACGGTGTTTTGGATAAGGCTTTTGAAGTGAAGACAAGGCTGGCAAAAATCATGCGAGTCGATATTGATTCCAGTGATAAAATGCCCGGCTGGAAATTCAGTGAATACGAAATGAGGGGTGTTCCGCTGCGGTTGGAGATAGGGCCTAAAGACATTGAAAAAAACCAGTGCGTTATTGTCCGTCGGGATACCAGGGAAAAGCTTTTTGTTTCAATGAATGAACTGGAAACCAGTATTCCGGAAATTCTTGCCGATATGCAAAAGGAGCTTCTGGAAAAAGCAAGATTAATGAGAGATAAGAAAACCTATGTGGTAAAAACAATGGATGAGTTTGCCGATATCTGCGAAAAAACACCAGGGTTTATTAAAGCCATGTGGTGTGGGAATGAAGCCTGTGAAGACATGGTAAAGGAAAAAACTTCCGCATCGGCACGATGTATTCCCTTTGTACAGGATAAGGTATCGGATTTTTGCGTTTGCTGCGGTAAGCCTGCGAAACATATGATATATTGGGGCAAGGCATACTAGGAGTCCGCTCGAAAAGTCACGCACGCATCTTTCCGCGCATTCTCCTGCAAAAAAAGCGTTAAATATCCAGATATTCGCCGTTTTTTTGCAGAATTTGCGCGAAAAACTGAATAGAAAATCTGCATACCCGACTTTCCGAGCGCATTCCTATAAAAATTTATTGGTAAACAAATACATGGTATAAAAGCTTATCGGCTTTTATACCGTGTATTTTTTTTATTTCTGTAAATAATTCGTATTAATGAGTGACATACTATTTATTGCAACATGGATCCTGCAAGGAATCCACGATAAACAAGGTATTCGAAAAATCTTGTGTTTGGTATTTTGTCCGCAGGGTCCAAATCATGGTATGAGGAGGGAGATTATGAAAAAGAGAGTTGTGGCAGTTATTCTGCTCACCTTCCTGTCTTTAACCGTGTTTGGCCTGGCAAGTCCGGTTATTACCCGGTCTAATGCGGAGCTGACCTGGCAGAAGGTGGATTTCATAAGTGGTATTGTTACTGCGGAAGAACTGAATGTCCGTAAAGGACCATCCACAAAATATACCATTGTAGGAACGCTGAAGCGTAACCAATGGGTGAATGTATTGGCAATGATTGGGGATTGGTACGTAATTCTTGAACCCAACACAGGATTGGTTGGGTGTGTAAGCAGTAAATTCTTACAGCCACCTAACAAAGTAAACCAGCCTCCAGCGGCAAACACACCCCAGACACCTCAGGCGACACCAACACCAGTACCTGCTTCACAGGCAAACCTGTCGAAAGATGAGCAGTTGCTTTTGAATCTTATTAATGCGGAACGTACAAAAGCAGGTCTGTCCGCTCTGAAAGCAGATGCCGAACTGATGAATGTTGCCCGGATTAAAGCAAAGGATATGGTGGAAAACAATTATTTTTCGCACCAGTCGCCAACATATGGTTCACCATTTGATATGATGCGCCAATTTGGTATAACTTTTAAAACAGCTGGAGAGAATATAGCAGGGAACAGTACTGAGGAAGCTGCGGTTAAAGCATGGATGAATTCCGAAGGGCATAGGAAAAATATCCTGAATGGGAATTTCAACTATACCGGAATCGGAATTTATAGTAGTCCTAGGTACGGGAAAATTTTTGTCCAAATGTTTATTGGACGATAGTTCACAATAGTTATTTATTATCATGGAGGTGCTCTGAATTATGAGTAAAAACCAGAATCAAAACCAAAACCAAAACCAAAACCGGAACAACAACCAGGAAAATCAACAAAAGAGAAGAACCAGCTTCAACAATGACCAGTTGGGTGAGAACATGACGGAATTTTCTGAAGACGTAAACCCCAACAACGCGCAAAAAAAGCGGCAGAATAATAATAACAACAATAATAACAACAACAGGTAAATTCATCTGCAAAAAAGAGCCGACAGGCTCTTTTTTGTTGTGATGAATCTGATTGATATGCTGAATATTTACCTTGTAATCATAGTTTTTCTCCGGGATAGGTTTTTTCAGACTTTTCAAGTTTGTTATACGTTGATATAATAAAAGAAACTGTTAACGAAAAGGAGGTTTTGAGGTGCCGAAAAAAGTGGTATCGCTTGTAATACTTATTAATACGATAATATTGGCCTTAGGAGCACCACAGTCGCAGGCAGTTTCAACGGAAACTGTTTTGAACAGACAGAAAGCGTTGGCTCTTGTCATAGATAATTCATCGGCAATATGGAAGGCTTCAGAGGATGAGCGGTTTGAGAAAAAAGATTATGAAACCGAGGCGGCAAAGGCAAAAGGAATAGATACAAAGAGGGTGTTTTTGTATCATAACCCTTATACCGATGATGACGTATATTATTATTTTGATGCCAGTGAACAGATGCAAATGCGTCTTCTTAAGGAGTTTATGCCGGAACAAATGAAATTCGCATGGGAAATAAAGAAAATTACCCTGAAACTTACGGAAAACATTATGGCAAACACAGCTAACGATATTTTTATGGGGCTGTACAGTACATATCAGAATCAGTTATTAACTCAGAAATCCCTGGATTACGCGACAAAAGCGCATGAAAGGGAGAAAGTACGATTCTTGAACGGTCTTATTACCGAACTTGAGTTTGAAGAATCCGGGCTGAGCGTAAAAAAAGCCGAAAATGCTGTTATAAAGGCTAAAAGGGATTTTGACAATATGCACCGGCAGTTTAACAGTCTTGCCGGTCTTCCCATGGATTACAGGTATGAAACGATTGGAACACCATGGATTGGCTATCAGCAGATTAGCATATCTGAAGAGGAAGCAATTGATAAAGCATTGTCTGGTCGGATGGAAATCTGGAGCATAAAGCAGCAAATCAGGTTGATTGAGTTGAAGATGGAGATTAACAGGCATATGAATGTTCACCTGACTCATCCGGATAGAAGAAAAGATTACCAGGAGTCCCAGGATGAATTGGATAAATTGAATATTCAGCTGGCAGAAGAGGAATATAAAATTAAAAAAGAGATTAAAGAGGCTTGTCAGGATATACAGGAGGGTTTTCTGGATCTTGAATTAGCAAAACAAAATCTTGCAAAACAGAAAAACCAGCTTGAAACTATCAGAATACAGGTTCAATCAGGGCTGATTCCTGAATCTGTTGTGGAACAAATGGAGCAGGTTATTAAGCAGTTGGAATTTGCGGTAAACATAAATATAATTGCTGTTATGAATAAAAATGACAAGCTTGAACGTGCTGTAAGCGTCGGGCCGGGTTATTGAGTTTGAAGGCAATGTATTACCATTGTTTGAGAGGAGATATTTAAATGAAACGGTTAATCCTTATGATAGTAGTTCTTGTCTTCACATCTGCCGTTATGGTTTTCGCTGAAGAAGGGATTATGAAATTTACTTATGAATCAGCTCTTGAGGCCGCTGCATACAATTCTGTCCAGCCGGCGCTGGATGACTATAATATAAAGGCGTTGGAAAGTGCTTTGGAAGATGCTGTTGATAAAGCCAAAAAAGGTTTTATAGGAGGAACACCTCAGGAGGTAGTTGAAAGAACAATTGTAAAAGAAGTAAATCCACTGGAAGCAAAGATTAACCTTGAAATTGGACAAAGACAGAAGCTTGACAATGAAAAAAAAATAAAGGAAGAAGTATATAAGGAAATGGTACAGGTTGTGCTGGCAGAAGAAAAAATACGGTTAAAAAAGGAACAAATTGAACTAAGTCAGGAAAAATACGCTATAGATCTGGTTAAGTTTAAGGAAGGTCTTTTGTCGGAAGCCGAAATAACAGATGAAGAATTGGCATTGTCAATAGAGAAGCTTGAGCTTACGAAAATGGAAACTGCTTTAAAATCTGATATCCTGGACGTAAAGCAAAAGCTGCACATTGATCTGGAAGAGGAAAACAGAATCGGCTTTGAGTATAAACTTTTAAAAATCGGATCTTCATACACTTTAAGCAGCTTCGACCTGAAACAGGCCATTGAAAAAGCTATTGAGTCCAACTTGGGGGTATTTGGAAAGCAAAAGGCATTGGAAATGGCTGAAATGAAAATGGAGATTACTAAAAAATACTTGAAACCCGGAAACAATTATTATGATAAAAGGGTTTACGAGATGGAAGCAGCCAGAAAGAGCTTGTATGATGAAAAAACCGGTCTGGAGGTTTCCATCCGGAACGCGTACAACAACCTGCTGACATCCCTGGATGCCCTTGAATTGGAATATAAGAAAGAGGAACTGGAGAATAGCAGGCTGTCAACGTTGATGGTAAAGCATAATGCCGGAGTTATAAGCCGCAGAGATATTATTGACACCAAGATCAAAGTTTTGGTACAACAGCAGGCAACCCTTGAAGCCGTTTACGATTATAATCTTAAAATTGAGGCATTTAAGGTACTGGTGGAAAACTAAATAAGAGTGTCTGAAATAGTTTTAAAGGGTTAATTCGAATATTAGAAATTAAATAAAGACATACTATATATGTTGAATTGAATTTTCAATGTATATAGTTTTTTTTACCCGTTTTACTAAATGAAAGCGGGGCAACAAAAAAGAAAGGAGAATTTTTATGTCTGTAACTGTAGTGGGTGTTTTCGACAGAGTGGATTTTGCGGAAAAAGCAGCAAGAGAGATAAAGGAGCAGGGACTTAGGACAGATGATATTTCAATCATGGTTAAGGATCGGGAACAAAATGAATCCGGTGAAGGAAGAGGTATGGTTAATGACAATGTTTCAAACGGAGCTCTCACAGGAGGCGTCATTGGCGGCCTTGCAGGATTGCTGATCGGCGCGGGTCTTGTAGCAATACCAGGCCTTGGTATTATAGCCGCGGCAGGACCTATTTCAGGTCTGATTGGAGGCGCGGCGTCAGGCGGTATCATTGGTGGTCTTGTTGATTTAGGTATTCCGGAAGAAGAAGGAAAAAAATATGAATCGGATATACGTCAAGGCAAGGTTGTCTTCAGTATGAGAACAGAAGAGGAAAAAGTGGAGAGTATCCGTAACATTCTTCAGGCAAATGGAGCAGAACGGGTAAATACCCATTAAATTTAACTCAGGGCGGGTTTTTATGCCCGCCCTATAACCAGGAGTCCACTCGAAAAGTCAAGCACGCAGCTTTCTGCCCATTTTTCCGCGCATTCTCCTGCAAAAAAAGCGTTAAATATCCAGATATTCG
>CAZSVI010000152.1:0-7879 GCA_964610205.1 uncultured Oscillospiraceae bacterium | reverse complement strand
TATAGATCACTGCACGGACTGCTTTTGTCATTCATCGCATTAACCGGTGAATGAGGCATCTGAGTATGGCTTTTGTCTTTCTCTGTACTGCGCCAGATTTGCTGTGCTTTCACAGCCTGGGCAACCAGCATATATAAGCCGTTTACATTCCTTATGCCCAAAACATCCGCCGTTTCCATCAGTTTTGTTCTTGAGGGGTTATATATGAGATCAAACAAAAAGCCCGCCCCTCTCAATTGTTCGGCAATTAATGGCGAAGCTCCGGCATTCGGGTACATCCCTATAGGCGTCGTGTTGATTACTATATCAAAGGGCTTATATTTCTCAATTTCAGTATAGGAAACAGGCGTTACGTTTGAGAATTTTTCACCCGCTCGCACCGGATCCCTGCCCGCCATATAAATTTCACGAATACCCTTGTCGGCAAGACAGGTCACCACGGCCTTAGCCGAACCGCCGCTGCCCGTTACCAGCGCCCTCTTCCCCGCTGCCTGCACCTCATTTTTTAAAAAGGTATATAAAATACCGTAATAATCGGTATTGTATCCTTTCATTCCGCCTGAAAAATCAACAGTATTTACGGCTCCGATTTTTTCGGCTTCCGGGGATATTTCATCCAAAAACTGTAAAACCGCTGTTTTATACGGTATAGTAACATTCAATCCTTGAAAACCCTCTTTCAAAGATTTTTTCAGAAACTGCCCCACCTCGTCTTTTTTTAATTCAATAAGCCTGTATTCCCCCTCTGTACCGGCCAATTCAAAAAACAAACGGTGTATCCGGGGCGAATAACTATGAGTTAATTTTTCTCCAATCAAACCCAAAAGCATAAACCTTCTCCTTATAAGACGGGCTGTGTTACGAATTGCCTGTAATTCCCAAGCAGCCTGAACTGGTTACCTGTATTTTTCAGGTATTCCACAAGGCTTTTAACCCTGTCTTCCATCAGATTTCCTTCAAAATCAAAGAAAAACAGGTACTCCCAGGGTTTACCGATAACAGGGCGTGATTCAATTTTCATAATGTTGATATTCCGCTCGTTAAAAAGCCGCAGCACGCTGTACAACGCCCCGGGTTTATGCGAAATACCCATTACCACGCTCATTTTATTGCAGTCCTGCCCAACTTCCATTTTTACGCCGATGATTATAAAGCGCGTATAATTATGCCGGTTAAAATTAATATCCGGAACAAGAATATCCAGACCGTAAGATGCAGCGCAGCGGGAGGACGCAATGGCGGCTTTTGTTTTATCGCCCAGCTCCCTGACACGTTCGGCACTGTCGGCGGTACTTTTATATACAATCTGCTCCCAGGCATATTGCTTTAAAAAGAGGCTGCTTTGTTCAAAACCCTGATAATGCGAATATACCGTTTTTATATCCGACAGCCTTGCTCCCGGTAATGCCAGCAGGTTGTGGCGTATTGGGACGATATGTTCTCCTGTAATAAAAACCTGATTATCCCGGATTAAATCGACCACTTCAGAAATAGTACCTGTTGAAGAATTCTCAACCGGCAATACCCCCATGTCGATTTCCTGATTCAATAACGCCTGAATAACCCCGTCAAAAGTAACGTATCCCTTTCTGGAAAGCCCTTCCCCGAAATATTCAATGGCCGCTTCCTCACTAAAGGAACCGGGAGCTCCGTAATGTCCGACAACAGAGGCCGGTATGGGTTTACATTCCGGATTATCCTGAAGATGACTGGTTCTGCTGTTCATCCTGTCAATCTGGTATTGACGGCTTAATGTCATTAATTCATCCATCAGTATGCAAAGATAGTTTCCCAGGGCTTTGTCCTTAAGATAAGATACCGTCCGCCGGATGACTTCCTTCTCCCGTTTGGAGTCAAGAACCGGCATCCCATGGTTCTCCTTATATTCCAAAACCTTTGAAACAACCTCCATACGCGATTCAAAAAGGCTCACAAGATGCCTGTCGATTCCGTTTATTTTTTCCCTTAGCTCCTCCAGATGACTGCCAGTTTCCATTCTTCCATACTCCTTTTTATATAAATTTTAAAATATCGCTTTGGCTTCCAGAATTAAATCCATAACGATCAGCGCCGATACGGCGTCTAATACAGGAACCGCCCTTACGGCTATGCAGGGATCATGCCTCCCATTAATAACAAGCTCTGTTTCCTTCATCCCTTCCATGTTAATAGTATGCTGTTCTTTGCCGATAGACGGTGTCGGCCTTATCGCTGTCCTGAACAGAACCGGCATTCCGTTTGTAATTCCGCCGTTAATGCCGCCTGAATGGTTTGTTCTTGTTTTTACCATATTATCTTCCAAATAAAACGGATCATTGGCTTCACTGCCCCGCATGGCTGCCATTTTAAAACCGCTGCCGAATTCAATTCCCTTAACAGCCGGAATAGAAAAAACCAATGCGGAAATCCTGCTTTCCACCGATTGGAACATGGGGGTTCCCAGCCCGGGAGGCAGACCGGCAATGACCGTTTCCAGCAAGCCCCCCACCGAATCGCAGTCTTTTCCTGCCGAATCAATTTCAGCTTTCATTCTTTCAGCCGCATTCTCTGAAAAAACCGGAAAACGTTTATCCCGTAAAGCCAGCAGCTGCTCTTTGGTTATGCTAACTGGATCTATCGGATTATCCTCCGCTTTTCCGATGCTCAGCATGTGGGTTCCGATGGCTATCCCTTTTTTATCCAGGTACTGTGCGGCAATGGCGCCGGCAAAAACTAACGGCGCCGTAAGTCTTCCCGAAAAATGCCCTCCGCCTCTGTAATCCCCAAAACCCTTATATCGGATTTTACCGGTATAATCCGCATGCCCCGGGCGCATACAATCCTTTAGCTCTTCATAATCCTTCGAACGTTTATCAGTATTTCTGATAATACCGCATAATGGCGTGCCTGTTGTATGTTCTGAAAAAAACCCGCTTACAATTTCAACGGTATCTCCTTCTCTTCTTTGGGTTGAATATTTATCCTGCCCCGGTCTGCGCCTGTCCATTTCCCTTTTTATTTTATCCAAATCCAAAGATATTCCAGGCGGCAAGCCGTCAACAACAACACCTACAGCCTCGCCGTGAGACTCTCCGAATACCGAAATTTTTATTCTTTCCCCCCATATGCTGCTCAAAGGATTTTCCCTCCCATGCTTTTAAAATGCTCCCAGAATTTTGGATATGACTTATTCACCGCTTCACTTCCCTCAAGGGTTATATTCTTTTCACACCTGATGGATGAAACCGCCGCCGCCATGACAATACGGTGATCATTCCAGCCATACACCCTTCCTCCGGATAGTTTTTCAACACCCTTTATACAAAGGCCGTCTTCCCCTTCGGTAATACACGCCCCAAGAGCATTCAGTTCGGTGGCGATGGCCTTTAGCCGGTCACATTCCTTCATCCGTAGCCGGGCCGCGTTATATATTATAGTTTCCCCTTCAGCAAGGGCTCCCAGAACGGCCAGAACAGGAACCAAATCCGGGCACTGGGATACATCCATTTTAATACCGGTAAGGGAACTTTTTTCAGCAACCAAACAATTATTTCTCCAGAATAGGTTTGAGCCCATTTCCCTTAAATAGTCCACAATACATTTATCGCCCTGCAGAGAGTTTGGGTTTAGTCCGCCAATTTCAACAGAATCGCCAAGAATTCCTGCCGCCAGCCAGAAAGCAGCCTGAGACCAGTCCCCCTCCGCCAAATAATCAAAAGGAGTGTATTTTTGCCATCCGGGGATATAAAATTTGTTTTCCGCAGGGATAAACTCAACCCGGATACCAAACTTTCTTTGCATTGCAATAGTCATTTCAATGTAGCCGAAAGACTCCAGTGCGGTTGTAACGGAAATAGTTGAATCTCCGGGCAAAAGCGGCAATGCCAGAAGAAGTCCCGAGATGAACTGGGAACTGATGTCTCCCCTTACCTCAAAGTCACCCGGCTTTAACTCTCCCTGCAGGGTCATCGGCAATTTTCCGTTTTCGTTCTTATACCGGATTCCCCGTGAATCAAATACCGAATAAAAAACATCAAAGGGCCTCTCCTGAAGCTTTCCTTCTCCTTCGATAACAACGATATCGGAAACAAGCCGGGTTACCGGGATTATAAAGCGTGCCGTCGTTCCGGATTCCCCGCAGTTGATAACGGTTCTTTTTATCCGTATACCGCCTTTTCCGCGAACAACCAGCTTTTTGCGTCCCGGAAACTGTCCTTCCAGTATGTCAATATCCGCATCAAGGGCTTCCAGTGCGCTGCAGGTAGAAATAATGTCATTTGACAACTCCACATTATCAATCCTGCTGGTTCCCTCAGACAAAAAAGCACAGAAAAGGGCGCGGTGAACCATACTTTTAGACGGAGGTACATATATCTCACCGTTAAGGCAGGATGGCTTTATTGTTAAGTTCCGCATCAACAAACCCTCCCATCATGCTCTTTGGAAAGCTTTCAATACAAACCTTCCCGAAGTCCTTTATCAAAACAAGGCTTATATCACTTGTCCGGGCTTTTTTGTCCATGAGTACCGAATTGACAACCTGCTTTCCTTCTAATTCAGGAAAATCAACAGGCAAACCGAATTGCTTCAGCAACGACACTATTCTTTCGGGAAGCTTCCCGTCACAATACCCAAGTTTTTGTGATAACCCCGCTATAAATACCATTCCTATCGATACCGCCTCGCCGTGAGTATATTTCTCATAGTTAAAGAGTTTTTCTATGGCGTGCCCGAAGGTATGACCAAAATTCAAAATCATCCTTAAATTATTTTCACGTTCATCTTCTTCAACAATATTTCTTTTTATATCACAGCACCGGAACACAATTTCTTCAATTTGCTCCATAACTGCTTCTCGCGATTTCATGCTCTCAAGCAATTTAAAGAGGCATTCATCGGCAATGCATCCATATTTTATAACCTCTGCCATGCCGTCATTGAAATGCCTGTCGGGCAGTGTCTTCAGCAGTAACGGATCAATCAGTACGCACTTTGGATGATAAAAACTTCCTACCAGGTTCTTTCCTGCCGAAATATTCACGGCAACCTTTCCGCCAATACCGGAGTCGACCATAGCCAGAAGGGATGTGGGGATTTGTATGAAACGCGTACCCCTGAGCCAGGTTGAAGCGGCATAACCTGCCAGATCCCCTGTAACCCCGCCGCCGAGAGCAATAATTACATCCTTTCGCGTCATGTTTGATTCCGCCAGATAGTAATACAGCCTTATCAGTTCATAATGGCTTTTACTTTGCTCACCGGCAGGAAACTGGTATACGGCAGCTTCGGCTTTTAGATCTCTAAGCTGCTTAAGAAGCTCATGTCCATAGATTTGCTCAACATTCCCATCGGTTATAATGATAAATTTTCTTCCCGTGAAAAGCTTGTATATAAGGTCTCCGGCCCTTTGAAACAATCCTTTTTCGATATGAATCGGGTATGATATATGTTTTAGTTTTATCTCCATTTTTTTCACTGCTCAGCCCTCCAGTTTTTTTCCCTCAAGTTCAACCAGCTTTTTGATTTTTCCCATAAGATGCTCGAATTCTTCAGGCGTAATGGATTGCGGCCCGTCGCAAAGGGCATGGGTCGGGTTGTTGTGAACTTCAATTATAACCCCGTCCGCGCCGGCTACAACAGCCGCTTTTGACATCGCTTCAACCATCCATGATTTTCCCGTAGCATGGCTTGGATCAACAATTACAGGCAAATGACTGAGTTTTTTTACGGCGGGTATGGCGCTTAAGTCCAGCGTATTCCTTACATATGTTTCAAAGGTTCTTATGCCTCTTTCGCACAGAATGACCTGCTCATTTCCCTCGCTCAAAATATATTCGGCCGACATAAGCCATTCCTCTATTGTAGCCGCAAGGCCGCGTTTTAAAAGTATGGGCTTTCTTATCTTGCCCAGCTCCTTTAAGAGAACAAAATTCTGCATGTTCCGGGCACCCACCTGTATGATATCCACATCCTCAACAAATCGTTCAACCAGATCCGCCGACATGATTTCAGATACAATGGGAAGTCCGGTTTTTTCCCTTGCGGCCTTAAGATATTCCAGCCCTTCAAGCCCCAATCCCTGAAATGCGTAGGGAGACGTTCTCGGTTTATACGCTCCGCCACGTAAAAAAGCCGCTCCGCTTTTCTTCACCGCCTCGGCGATTCCTTCAATCTGTTCTTCGCTTTCCACCGAACAGGGCCCTGTTATTACGGAAAAATATCCCTCTCCAATTTTTCTTCCCGCTGCTTCTACAACCGTATTGTCGGGCTTGAACATTTTGTTCGCTTTTTTAAACGGCTCCTGCACCCTCAGTACATTGGCAACTATTTCATTCGATGCGATTCTGTACCGGTTCAGATTTGTGGTATCGCCTATAATACCCAGGATAGATGTTTCCGTGCCTTCGGTTATCTGAACCCGCACTCCCATGGATTCAATTTCACCAATCAGTTCATTTCTTTTTTCTATTGACGTATTGGGCTTTAATACAACAACCATAACAACGCCTCCCTAAAAAAAATAAGAGGCTCACAATCGAGCCTCTCTTGATTTACCGTATCAATCTGCGTCTATACCCATTGATTGTGTTTCATATTTTTTTACATATTAAATTACCTGAGCTTGTAAACCAAAAGTAAAAAGCCAGGCTAAAAAAGTAAAAAAACACAAAACCGATAATAGTATTCAGGATATCCATCTATATATCCCCCAATGGGTTTTTGCGGCACAGCTGTACGCCTATTCGTATCAGCCGGTGCATTATAGTCATTATATGCTTTTCTGAGGAAATCTGTCAATGGTTTTATAAAGATTTCTTGAAATTTCCGTACTTTTTTTATTTTAATTGAACTATCTGAAATGCTATTTTCTAAATCTGTTAAGTCCAATTTGTTATTATGGTATGTTAATGCAACGTTCAATCCATACTTAATCGACATTTTTACTATGCTAAATCCTATTCCTCTACTTCCTCCTGTTATCAAAACGGTTTTATTATTCAAATTTTCAAACATATGTTCCTCCTAATTAACAGATGAAATAATATAGGTTGTAAAGCTTCCATCTTTATCGTAATTATTAACCAGTATTTTCTTTACAGTTTTTATTTCGTATGTAATAAATAGCTTTGGCACCATTTGTTTCTTAATAATTTCTGACGCTAATAGAATCCCAAAATGAGCTGATGAACCTAAAAAATCACCCCAAAGCTGCTTAAAACTAATCTTCGGGATATTATTAAATAAACTGTTTATTGCTTCTTTCTCCAAATTGAAACATTCAAAATTATCCATAGTCGTAATTACAATATTGATATCTTCTGCTTCCAGATTACCTTTTTTTAAGGCATTGCCCATAACTCTTTTTAGCAAGTTCCGATATAAGGATGTTTTAACAGATTTTCTTCGTGATAACTAATTATTTTCGAATAACAATTTACCTTTTCTTCTCTTGATAGCAGGATGGTTATAGCCGATTCTACTAACGTATAACCTTTATCTTTAAATCCGTCAAAGATGGCCTTGTTGTACTCCTCAACTCCGCCTGTAAAGATATCTGTAGCTTTACAATTTTCTAATAACCGCATTGAATAGCCTATGCTATTAATTTTCTTATTTGTTAATTTTAAAGCTTGTTTATTCTATTTACAAATTATAGACTCTTCGTTACGTCATAGCTAAGTATTCTCACTTATCACTCCATCAGAAATTCTTATAATCTCATCAGCATACGAAGCAATATTATTATCATGTGTTACTATTAAAACAGCTATATTGTTTCCCTTGCACACTTTTGTAAGTATTTCCATAAAGTTGTTTGAATTTTTTGAATCTAAGCTTCCAGTTGGTTCATCCGCCAAAATAATACTAGCGTGAGTTTCCTACATTACAAATAAAAAAC
>CAZSVI010000151.1:0-7887 GCA_964610205.1 uncultured Oscillospiraceae bacterium | reverse complement strand
TTTAAATTCTGAATACTGAATTCTTGCGGCTTTGCCGCGGTATGATATACGCAAAAGGAGGCAATAATGATTCGTATATTACTTTCTTTTATTGGAAGTATTTGTCTGGCATTATTATATAATGTCAATAAAAAGAACCTGCTTTGTGCCGGAATTGCCGGAACACTCGGCATAATCGCGAGTGATCAGATCTTATATTTTTATCCGGATGCCGCCCTTGTTTCTGTCTTATCAGGAACAGCCGCAGTAGCTGTTTACAGTGAGATTATGGCCCGCATACGAAAAACTCCATCCACAATATTCTCCATACCGGGTATTTTCCCATTAGTTCCCGGAGTGGATGCCTATCGAACCATTCAATTCATTTCATCGAATGATTATTCTTCTGCCATATCGTTTGGAATATCAACGGTAGTTAAAGCAAGCCTTATTGCTTTTGGAATTCTTATGATTACCGCAATCTTCAGAAAAATTAAACTTCAACAAATAGGAAAGGCTAATACGTAAAAACCAATATTATATGTAAGACAAACTCCTTGTCTACTTTATAAACTCAACTAAATCTTTTATGTGTTTTATTTTCTGATTTGTTTCTCTATTTACATCGTCTTTGTCAAGTAAAACAGCCTGAAACCCATATTTTACAGGTGCATCATAATCACATATATAATTATCTCCAATAAATAGCACCTGTTCTCCTTGTACTTTTGCAAATTCTAACGCTGTATCGTAAATTTTAGGATGGGGCTTTCTCCATCCAACATTTATGGAAGTTACAACAAAATCAAAATATTGGTCAATACCATAAATCTTGAGTAGCTCTTCTATCCCACCCTCAACCATAAAATTGGATACAATGCCACACTTATAATTTGAGCATAAATAAGATAAAGTTGATTTTACCGTTTCATCAACAAAACAGTTTGCTTTATAGTTGTACCAGTAATTTTGAGAAATAGCAGTAATAACTTTATTAGCACCAAAGTTTTCAATTAAATTTTGGGATAGCATTAATCTAAATCTTTCAAAAATATTGTATTCCTCATACTTATTTCTACTAAGTTCAAGTTGAGTTTTTGCTGCGTTGTAAGCGATCACAAAAGAATTAAAGCTATCCCATAGATATTCATACCCAGAGCCATTATATGCCCACCAAGCATAAAGATTTAAATCCGGTTTTTCAACGATATCTACTACAGTTTCCATACAATCAAACAATAAGCATTTTGATTTAAGCATTATAGACCCCCGAAGCCCTTCTTTGAAATTTGTTTACCATATAAATATAGCGTCCCGCACTCACAACACCCTTACCATCCAAATAATGTTATTTCCCTTTGTTGTTGTTTCTAAACCTTTAATTTTTGGCATTAGCACCAACCCTTTCGCAAAATATAAATAATCTTCTTATACTCTCTTTCTGGCCTGTTCCCTAAAAGTCTTGTATCCCAAGCTATTCCAGGTCTCTCTTGCTATTATATTATTTGTTATAAAATGTAGCTCAACAAACTTTAAACCGTAATCTTTGAAAAATCCAACAATAAGATTATCAAGCTTCCCCATTATCCCCTTTCCCCTATATTCAGGTAAAACATAAGCTCCTGAAATATAACCAACTTTCGCAATGCTTGATATCGGAAGATGGCACTGCATAATCTCCCCAGCAATAAAACCAACAATCTTTTCATCATTTTTTGCAACAAAGATTTTTCGTTCCGGATTATCAATAAATCCTTCAAGATGACTTCTTGCACTGTCCTCTGATAGGATTCCGAAATCCCAGTATTCATCTTTGGTTTCCCTTTGAATAAAGTATGCTAATTCATTATGCAGTTTTATAACTTGTCCTACTTCACCAGATAGTATCTCCTTATAATCCAACACTATTTCCACCTTCTTGCATGTATTTCCGCTCTACAACGCCAATAAAACTATGCTTCGTGCAATCTTCTATAAATACTCTCCTGCAAAGATAAAAATCCCCGGTAATACAGTATAATTCATGAATTGGAAATTAAGATTAAATTAACATTATCATATTATACCAAACTTTGTCAATTGCAATTTTCTATTGGGTTATTGCGTTTGCTTTCATTTATAACGCCTGAAAGTGAACGAAAAACAAATTGACGAGGATGAGCAGATGATGTATAATTATACAACACAATGTATATTTAAACATTTAATATGGAGGAAAAGCAAATGTCTGATAATAAAAGTTTACCAAAAGGGTATCAGGCCTCCGGTGTTGCCTGTGGCATAAAGAAGAATGGGGGGAAAGATCTGGCTTTAATCGTTTCCGATACCCTCGCCGAAGCAGCCGGTGTTTTCACTACGAATATTGTAAAAGGCCATTCGCTGAAATGGTCCATGGAACAAATAAAAAATAACAAGATTAAGGCAATCGTTATAAATAGCGGAAATGCGAATGCATGTACAGGACCCGGCGGTGATAAAGATGCTGTATCAATGGCCGACATTACAGCAAAAATAGTGGGATGTGATAAAGAACAGGTCCTGTTAGGTTCTACCGGAGTTATTGGTTATCGTCTCCCCATGGACAAGGTTGAAGCCGGGTTAAATAATGCTTATTCACAATTGGATATCTATGGTAACTCCAATGCGGTTCAGGCTATTATGACAACGGACACTGTTCAAAAGGAGTGTTCCTTAAAAGTAATCCTTCACGGAAGAACCGTAACTATATATGGTATGGCAAAGGGTTCGGGAATGATTCATCCGAATATGGCTACCATGATAGGAGTTTTACTAACCGATGCCGCCATATCTAAATCCATGCTTCAAAAAGCGTTATCCTGCGTCACACATAAATCCTTCAACCGCGTATCTGTCGACGGAGATACCAGTGTATGCGATAAGGTTCTTCTTCTGGCAAACAGAATGGCCGGAAATATGGAGATCTCTGAGGAAAACAATGATTACTCTGTTTTTGTAACCGCATTGGAAAAGGTATCCGTAAGCTTATCGAAAATGCTTGTAAAGGACGGAGAGGGTGCCACGAAGCTGGTTGAAATCCATGTAAAAAACGCACCGGATAAGTTAACCGCCCATATTATAGCCGGTTCGGTTTCCAAATCTCCGTTAGTTAAAACAGCGTTATTCGGCCAGGATGCAAACTGGGGCCGGATTATAACGGCTGCAGGATATTCAGGAGCACAATTCAACCCGGATACGGTTGACATATGGATAGGCAATCTCCTAATGTGCAAGAACGGTATCGGACTCAGGTTTGATGAAGAAAAAGCCCTTAATATATTAAAAAGAGATGAGATCATCATTACCATCGATTTAAAAACCGGTAAAGCCGATGATACAATGTGGACCTGCGACTTTTCTTATGATTATGTAAAGATAAACGGCTCCTACAGGACATAAAACCAAGCGCTTCAGCCGCCGGCAAGCATAGTAGCTTGAAAGCATCCGAACCACCTGATGCGTTTACTTTCATTATTAGGCCATGAATAACAATGAATAGCTTACACAACCGCAAACTATAAATGTTGTACTAAATTTTTAGTACAACATTTATAGCACAAGTGAATTGAACGCGTGCCGAAATTTTTGTAAGCAAAACAGCACATACGCAATATAAAATGAAAAAAGAGATAACTTCTTCAGTATCAATTCATCCCAATTACTTTTTTCATTTTATATATGACAGATACGTTTATCCTACCCGAAACCTTTAACCGATTTATGTATTGCTTCTTGTTTATCTTATTGATAAAATGGTAAAAAGAATAATAGAACCATTTTTCGTTAAAAAAATGCATGATACGGTAAATATACAAGGGGGTAATATCATGGCAATCGGTCAGTTTGTTAAGTTTTTGGTCGGGAATGAGGAGTTTGGCGTTAATATCAAACAGGTCAGGGAAATTATCAAACTTCAGGAGTTTTTAAAAGTACCGAATACACCGGCGTTTATTGAAGGACTAATAAATCTTAGGGGCAAGGTACTGACGGTATTCAACCTGCGAAAACGTCTGGGCTTGAAAAACCATAAATTTAATGATAACAGCAAAATTATAATAGTTGATTTGAACAATATCCCTATTGGTTTTACTGTTGATCTGGTATCCGAAATCGTCAGAATATCCGACGATAATATTGAAAATACTCCTCCTTCTGTCACCAGCATTGATAAACGGTTTCTGTCCGGAGTCGCAAAACTGGATGAAAAACTCATATTGATGCTGGATTTAACCAAAGTTCTTTCAACTGAAGAAGAAATAAAGGTTAAAAAGTTTATAGAGAAAAACGAAAGCAATATAGTATAGGTCATCCATTAAACCCCGGCATTTATACTTTTTTTTCTAAACACTGCATATACTTACACAGGTACTACTTACATAAAAGCACTTTTACCATACTTTGTCTTCAGTGTGTCCTCCTCTCTGTATTTAAAGAGCAGGATAGTGCTTTTTTGTATAATATGTTTGTGTGAGGTCTGATGTATATATTGGTTTTTACAAGAAAAAAACATTTGAATGCCGTAATAGTCAGCTTAATTTCTATCATACTGTTTGCCGCTGTAATTCTGCTTATCCGTTTAATAACACCGGAAACCGAGATTACTCTGGAACAGCGGATGTCATTTCTATTTTCCACTTCAACACGGATATCCTCTATATATATGGCTTCTCCAAATCCACCTGCTGCCGAGGCAGGAATCCTTATAGGTAAAAGATGGAAAACCGAAAAGATACAACAGCTTGAGATGTCTGAAATAACTTTTCAATACCCTGAAGCACTGAGGATGGCAGAGATTAAAAATCTGGGCCAGGAAATATATATACATTTAAATTATCAGCATACCAACAACAAGGTATTCGGTTTCTTCCAGGTATGGAAACTTAACCAGTCCCTGAAAAAATTTCTGGATAACTCTAAAAAGTATTCCTCAATGTCTTTTATTGATTTTTGTGAATCTCCCATTAAGATACAGGATATGAACGGTTTTCTGTGGGAATATGTTTTCATGACCAAAACTGAAGACATTGTGGGGATGGAGGCATTTTTAGAGAAAAGTGATGAAATGTACCGTTTTTCTATGTTCGTTCCAAGGGCAGACTATAAGGCATCTTATAAAAGGATTTTCCTTCGTATGGTTAAATCCTTACGGGTAAGGGGAACAGGAGTCAAGCCAAATATAAGCTATGTAGGACTTGATTGATATTGCTTTATTAATTATCGCCGGCCATTTTAACACAATTTTTACCGCTTCGTTTTGCAACATATAGCGCATCATCCGCAGTACCAATAAGTAATGTCTCTGTTTTCGCCAGTGTGGGATAAGTAGACACACCCATACTGACTGTTACTGAAGCTGAATAAACCTTATCGCAAACAGTCAGGCTGGAAATTTTCTTTCTTAGTTCCTCAGCTTTCTCAAAAGCTCTTTCTTTACCTGTATGAGATAGCAGAATAATAAATTCTTCGCCTCCAAAGCGCGCTACGATATCGTCCTTACGAATTGACTCCTTTACCGTCTGGGCAAGGGATTTCAAAACTATATCTCCGAACAGGTGTCCATAAGAATCGTTAAAGGATTTAAAATTATCAATATCATAAAGAATAACGGAAACTTCATATCCCTGTTCCTGAGCCTGTTTCAATTCCTCCTGAAGACGATTCTGGAAGAAAAGACGGTTATATACCTGGGTTAACCCGTCGGTATTCGCATATTCCTGAAGCTGTTCATACAGCCTGGCATTTTCAATCGCTATACTTACCTGTTGTGTAATAATCTCGAGAAGCCTTACATTATCCGAATCGAAAGCATCAGGAATGCTGTGTTCAATTAATACAAGCCCATGTGCTTTTCCCTTTACCTGCAGAGGTACACACAACAAGGATCTGACATTCCTGCCGGCCGTAAAAGCATATTCATCTGAGTTTACGGTATTATTTATAATGGATTGGCCTTCATCAATTGCATCTTTCAAAATAGGGGTATTGATATTGTCTGTCAAAATGGCAAGAGCTCTTTTGTCAGATATATTGGAAACCTGCACCTTCAGCCGATCTCCGGTTCCTCCGTAAAGTGCTATATTTGAGGTACTAACACCCATAACTCCAATAATAATATCGTTTACAAACTGTAGGAGTTCATTCATATCAAAGATAGAACTGATAGCTTGTGATATCTGCTGCAGCGTAAAAAACTCAGCCAGACTGGAGGTCAATCTCTTATTTGATTCCTCTAATTGAAGATTTACTTCCTTCAGTTTATCAAACTGTTCCTGCTTCTCAAGCCTGGCCTCTTCAAGCTGAGCATATTTTCGACCAAGCTGTATTACTAAATTTTGATTGTCTCTCTCGCTCTGAGAAAACTGGTTGTTAAAATTCCCTAATATCCTAAGGAAAAGGGCATATACCAGATACAGAACAACAACCATAAGAAAACCAATTATACTTCCATGATATACAGTATCTGACTTTGCAAACACTTCAAATTTCAATGAAAAATACCGTGCTGCTAAATGTATAATTGCACCGAAACCAAGATAGTACAATGACGATGAAAATCCTTTTACTATACAAACACTTACAATGGGAAGCAAAACAAGAAAATAGAAGAGAAAACCATGTCTCATAGTGTTTACAAGAACCACAATTAACAGGATATCAATAATTTTCATAATAGCATACAGCCAATTCCGGCTGATCTGCTCCTTTCTGAGCATCCTGTAAATCCCAATAGCAATAACGGCAGCAAAAATAAAGGCCTGTATGATAAAAACATTTTTTCTGAATGCAGCCTGTCCAATAATATAGCTTGTATAAATATCGATCAGGATTAAAAAAAGCATGATAACCCATAAAAAGTTTGCGAGTATCTCTTCATACTTGTTTAGTTCCCCAAGCACTTCGCTTTGGTTCCGACGTCTTTGTTTTTCCACTTCCATAACTCCTATATGCTGAACTTTACCTCTTCCGTATATTACTGTTTACGTCTTAATTCCGGTTTAAACCCGCTTTTCATATGTTTAATTTTTTGATCTTTTGGCCTGTCTATCAAAGAAAGCTTTATACCAAATATATCGACAGGGGTATGTTTATTTCTTACAGTTTACAAAATTTCCCCAAAAGCTGAAGAGTTTTGTTAGATATTCAAGAAGCTCTATTCATTTAATTTTCATAAGTCCTCATTTTATCCTTAATGCCTATTTTAACTTTTTTTGCTTGAAAACGCAATATGGTCTAATGGAACATATTTCACAATCCGGCTTTCGCGCCTTACACACTTCCCGTCCATGAAAAACCAATTGATGGGAAAACAGAGTCCATTTGTCTTTTGGAATAATTTTCATTAAATCAAATTCTATTTTTACAGGATCCTGCTCATCTGATAAGCCAATGCGGTTGGACAGTCGTTTTGCATGGGTGTCTATAACAATTCCCGGGATATTAAACACATCTCCCAAAACTACATTTGCCGTTTTTCTTCCTACACCGGGCAATGTTAATAGTTCTTCCAGGCTGTTGGGCACCTCTCCTTTAAAATCCACTATTATCTTCCGGCAGCACGCGATAATATTCCTTGCTTTATTTCTATAAAAGCCTGTGGAACGGATATCTTCCTCCAACGTTTTGAAATCGGTTCCGGCAAAATCCTCAGCTGTTTTATATTTCAAAAAGAGATCATGTGTTACAATATTTACTCTTGCATCAGTACATTGGGCGGCCAATTGGGTTGCAATAAGAAGCTGAAGAGGGTTTTTGTAACTCAGGCTGCATCCTGCGCAAGGATAAAGCTTTCCCAGTTCTTCAATAATTTTTTGTATCCTGTCTCTTTTTCTCATGATTTAACCCCATATTCCTTAAGAACCTGTTTTGTTTCAGTAGAGATACAGTTTGTTT
>CAZSVI010000150.1:0-7887 GCA_964610205.1 uncultured Oscillospiraceae bacterium | reverse complement strand
AGCACAAGTTTCCTAAACTTGGTGTCGCACGTTCGATTCGTGTCGGGCGTACCAAAAAAGGACGATTGAAGTTTTCAATCGTCCTTTTTTTTAGAAGAGCCGCTTGTTTTTCCCCTTATTTTATATACGCGTCCTTAAGCGTTTTTACCGTTTCATCGTCGGGCTCCTTTTCACCATATCGTGCATTACTGTATATTTCACGGATGGCATCATGCGATTTCCCATCATCCCGGTTCCACTTTTCAATACGGGCAACCGTTTCGTCGGGTGTATCGGCAGCGCTGAATGAAAACCCTTTCCGTATATGAGCCAGAACAAACTTTGTATAGATAAAACGGACGCGTGAGATATTGTCTTTCATATCCCTCCATCCCGGTTCCCGTTTCAGAAGCCTTCGAAAAATCGACGGCCTTTTTTGGATCTCCGTTTTCAGCAGTGATTCCTGCTGGTCAAAATAGCCCTGCTCTGTTGAGCTCCATTTCTGAAAACGGCCGAAAACGGCGGATATAAGTCTGCAAAGTGCCATATATATTCTTTTACGGTTTTTCAAAATATAACGTATCAGGAAAAACAAAAGGACAAGAACCATCAGTATTACCAGTATATTTAAAATAACTGTCAAAATAGAATCATTTTCTTTGGCAGGAGGCAGCTCCATCTGTCCCATTCCCCCACCGGAACCTTCCCCATCGGAAGAAAGCGTAGAGAGAATGAACTCAATTATTTTTCCAATGACTTCGGCAATACCTTTCATCAGAAAAATGAAGGCATCCAAAAATACTCTCCAGATAGACAGGAGAAAAATGCCGGTAAGAATGCTGTAAATAATTATTCTGTTTCCATGCAGGACAGAATTAGGAATGATATTAAGGCTGCTTTTCTGGCATGTTTCCTGGATCAAAAAGCGCCTGTTAGCCAACGGCAGCCCCGCTATTACGTAGACTATTGCCACTGCTACGGCCTCTTCCTTTAACGGTAGTAACGCAGGTATTTTGAAAAAAATAAACAGGGATATGCCATGTATGACAAGTCCGGCTGAATAGAAAAACAGGTTTGACATATTCCCTTTTACGCCTGACCTTATTCCCCATATGAAGAAAAAACCTGTTAAAAGAATTGTAATTCCGGTTCCTTCATTGATGCCGCCTAAAACCGTAAAATGCCATAGCCAGGTTACCACAGCAACGTAAATTAATCCTATACCAGCAAGAATTATATTCCTGAGTCTGTTTTCCATCGATACTATCAGGAGGGCAATGAGCATATGGACAGGAAGCATCAGCGTAAAAGCAAAGGCTGCTTCCTTTGGCACTGTAAAACCCACTATCACTAAAATAACCGGAAAAACCATGAGATATTCCAGGACACCCCATAGCCATCGTTTTAAAACTTCTCTTTTCATATGTATTCCCTTTTATTTATGTTTACCCACCACTATATCTTTAAAATCTCAACGGCATTGCCTTTTGCGCGCAATCTGTGAATCCTATCCTCGGAATCTTCGTCCACCACGGCGGTAACCAGTAGATAATCCATATTGTTCGGGTTCCTTTCCAGCTCCTGCTCCAACAGTGTATGGAAACTGACACTCCTTAGAATTCCCATACGCGCGAGACTTTCCATAATTACAAGTTGCTGTTGTTTGCTGGTAGTCGGCTCTATCCTTATCGGTTCCTTTACCATATCCCTTAAAAAAGCATTGGAACCAAAACCTGTCTCAATTAGATTTTTAAAAGCATATTCCATTATAGTCGCCGCAAAAGATACACCATATTCAACCTTTTCAGGCTCATCGGTTATGGTCCATTGATTCAACTTTGTGTCTACGTTTATAAGAACCATCAGCCTGTGCGCGGCCGTTGGATCGTACTGATTTACCTGGAGGGATCCGAAACGGGCAGAAGCTTTCCAGTTTATATTTTTCATCGGATCGGAAGACGTGTATTCCCGTACTCCGGCATGAATAAACGGATCCTCCAGAATCCATCTTCGGACCACTCTGTCCCCCTGCCAACTGTGGGATGGGAGATTCATTTCCTGAAACGTAAGGGTTCTTGGAAAAACATAAAGCCTTGCATCCGTAGACGCGTCCTTTATAGCCGAGACATTGCCGGTTATGGAACGGGCCGTCAGCGCAGTCGACCTCAAATGGTAGTAGCCCCTTTTTCGGCATTTAACCGTATGGGTACGGATAATCCTGGTATATGGCATCATACAGAAGGCACTTATGTGAAACTCTCCCTCTAAAATATTCAGATCTTCCTGAAGGCCAAACTGCAAACCACCGTCAATCCGCGACTCCACCTTCAGCCACGGTACGGGGAGAAGCTTTCTGTTGCTGATTTTCTCAATCATATGTACGCTTTGCCCGTAATTCGCATGCCTTACATCAAAGGTTCTTTCAATGCTTATTTTTGAAAGACCGTATTTACTGACAAGATACGATTCCAGAAACAGCATGATAACAGCTGCCAGAATAAGCTTATAAACCCACATAAGCTAAAATCCCTCCGACTGTTCGGTAAGCCTCTCTTCGGAAGGCACATGAATCCTTAACAAAATCTGTTCCAGAATCGTGTGGGCTACGGGCTTTCCGCTGTCAGTTCCTACATGTCGTGTAACCATACGGTGGGACAGCACGGGCTTCACCATTTTCTTCACATCATCCGGAATTATATAATCCCGCCCGCTGATGGCCGCAAGAGCCTGGCTGGTTTTTAAAAGCGCTTGGCTTCCACGGGGGCTTACTCCGAGAAGAACATCCGGATGGCTCCGGGTAGCTTCAACTATCTGAATAATATATGAATACATATCTTCACTTACAAAGGTGTTTTTAAATATTTCTCCAATCCCTTGAAAATCCTCTTTTCCCGCAACAGGAGCAAGCTCCGCCAGAGGATTTTCATACCTGAAGCGTTTTAATATGTCTACCCCCTCAGCAGACTTTGGATATCCCATGTAAAGTTTCATCAGAAAACGATCCAGCTGGGCCTCGGGCAGAGGAAAAGTGCCCAGTATCTCTATCGGGTTCTGCGTCGCTATGACCATGAACGGAGTTTCCAGGGAGTTTTTTTCTCCATCTATTGTAACCTGCCGCTCCTCCATGCACTCCAGAAGGCTTGACTGGGTACGGGGCGTTGCCCGGTTGATTTCATCGGCCAAAAGTATATTGGTAAATACCGGACCCTTCCTGAAAACAAATTCACCAAGTTTCTGGTTGTAATAATGGATTCCCGTTATATCCGAAGGAAGCAAATCCGGTGTGAACTGTACCCGGTTGAAATTCAAATCCAGAGACTGGCTCAGGGTTTTCGCAAGAAGGGTTTTACCCGTGCCGGGCACATCCTCCAAAAGGACATGTCCGCCGCATATGAGGCTTATTAAAAGCTGATTTATTATTTCCCCTTTACCTACAATCACCTTTTCTATATTCTCCAGCAGCCTGTCCGCAAATACTTTTATATCTGTTTTTTCCATAATACCAACCTTCCTGTGTGATTTGATTATTTATCGGAAGATAAACACTAAAACTGTGTTTTACTGATTTTATATTATCATACTGGAAAAGTAAAATATATACTTTTCTTTTGTCGGCCTGTCTATAATCTGAATTACAATAGTGATTTAAATATTATCACTTTTTTGCACCTTACACGTAAACAAGCCCGGTTGCCCGGGCCTGTTCTTATTTTACTGCCTGTATTATGTTAACCCCAAGATCAATGATCCTTTCTTCTCCGAGAAAATTAAGCAGTACCCGGGCACGTCCCTTTCTTTTGTCAACCTTTATAATTTTCCCCTTTAACGCGGTTAACGGGCCGTTTATAATGGAAACCTCGTCGCCTTCCATGTAAATATCCGATTCCTCAATAACATCCTCTTTGTCAAAAAGGTGGCTGAATATTTCAATCTCATAAGGTGGAATCTGAACAGGCTCACGATCGGTACATAACAGCTTGAACAAACCCGGCACCTGCCACAGATTTTTATAATTTTTTTCGTCAAGAACACCATGAATAAAGATATATCCCGGAAACAAATTCCGGACACGTCGATACCATTTTCCGTTCTTTCTTTCCTTTATGATTTTTTTTGGGATCATTACAGCGGGGTTACCTTTGAAACGGTAATCCAGACGTTCCTTAACCAGGTTTTCCTCTCCTGTTTTCACAAATATGGCATACCATGCAGTGTTATTCGTCATATCAAGCCTTTGTTTCACCTTTCCCATGGGTTCGGACGCGAAGCCTTAAATAATCGCAATACTGATTATATCGGATTTCGATCAATTTAAAAAGCTATGCTTGAAGATTTTGTATAACTATGGTTCTGTTTCAAACAGATTCATCTGGGTGCGCTCCACGTGATACCAGGCTGATTCCATGCCCTGGGGTGATTTCACCGACTGGGACTGAATGATGCTGAAGCTTGTGAGCATACGGTGAACCAGGCTGTATACCACGTCAAACTGGGCATAAATGCTTGTCTCCTGCAATCAGGTAAGACAAATCATTTGTGTATGGGTTGCCCTGGCCAGCTCAAAGATGTATTGCAGCAAATGCTCCGCGTTGGCCTGCCCAAAGGGGTTATCTATCCAGATCACCTTTGTGGAGCCGTGCCAGCCTGTCTTCTTATAGCGCAGATAGGAGACAATGGCGATAAACATGGCAAAAAAACCTGCCAGTTTTTCGCCGCCGGACCATTGTATGACCACCTCCCAGGGAATGTATCCTGAAAGCTCAAGATTATGCTGTGGTTTATATACCTTTATAGCAATATCATTTAAATTCACAATTGCGTTCAGCAGCATCTGGGATGAAATATACCCCTCAATAATTCCGTCCAGCTTCACCGGATCCAACTGCCCGGCTTCTTTAAAATTCCGGATTTCCTCTATACATTCATCCAGGTACAACGCCATCCTGGCCCTGTCCCTTTCTTCTTCCAGCCTGGGCATCTCAATTCGGACAACTTTTATCGTATCCCCCTGAATGGGAATTTTTGAAAAACTGTCCACCAGCCGGATTTCATCATAAATTGCCCTGGCTCTTGCCAGACAGCGTTCCACCAGCTCTTCCTTATTCCGCTTACATTCTTCCAATTGCAGGCTCTTGGCCTGCTTCATCCTGTTCACACTTTCAAATAGCCGGTCAAAAAGCTCCTTCATGTATTGAATGTTAAAAAGGCTGTCTTTCATAATGTTTTCAAGTACCTGTTTAACAGTTTTGTTATCCGACCAGGATGCGTCGGTGTACAGGCTATCAAAACTGCCCTGCACCTGGGTTCTGCTTTCGTGTAAAACCCGTATGGCTAAATCGTAGGCTTCCCTTTGGCGACGCACCAGCAGCGCTATGGAAGCAGCATCCATTTTCAGCATATCCCACAGCTGAATCTCCCCGCTATCATCATACAATTGGGTCATATCCCCGCGTTTGTCAGCAGGCAGGGAAATGCCCCGGTCTTCAATAAAGTTTTGGACAGCATGGAGGCTTTTGTCCAGGTCCTGCTCCCGGCTTAAGGTGCCGGAAATTTTTGCTTGCAGCTTCTGTAGTTTCCCCTTTGCCTGTTCCCACTGCTTCTGATAAAAGGCCGGTTCGGTTTTCTCCCCCTCGCCGAACTGGTGTAAGGGTTCGTGAAAGCGATCTTCAATCTGCCTTTCCATGTTTTCAATATTTCCAATCAATCTTTCCAGCCTCAAATGATGCTGATTGACGGTCTCTTTAAACTTTGTGAGAGCTGTGCCGGTTTCCCGTTCCCCTTGCTCGGTAGACAGAAGCTCCGCCCTGGAAATACGGGTGTTCTCCTCCAGCTCCTCTTCGGTGAACCCCAGCATTTGAAGATCATTGCGGCAACGCTCTACATCGGCCTCCAGGTTATGTTTCAGTTCCTCCAAAACCCTTCTGTTTCCCTGTGAAAGCTTGCCCCGTAAAGCCTCTGCCTTCGCTCTGGCTTCCATGAGGTTCCCTGAAAAAGCCTGTGCCGCTTCCCGAACCTTCAGCCGTGTTTTTTCCGTTTTATACTCCTTATCGCAGGCTTCTATCTTGATGTGAAGCTGTTCCAATGTTGTTTTTTTGTGATTGATTGCCTCCACCAGGGTCTCGATTTCCACTGCAGCTTTGTCGTATTGCAGCTTTAAATCCCTCTGTTTAGACTCCAGCTCCGCGATCTCTGCCCTACACTTCCAAAGTGCCCGTCCGGCGTCATGAATGAAGGTCATCTCTTTCATGTCTTCCCCGGTTTCATTCATTTCTTCTGTCATTCGGGATAGTTCGGCCTCTATCTGCCATAGAGATTTCTCATACCCCTCCCGCTCTTTTACGATTGCCTCTTTCTCATTGTGAATTTCCTTTACCTGTTGCTCCAGGGAATCCCTGTCCTTACTAAGTTCCTTCACTTTTTCCAAACTGTATTCACAAAGAAACTGCTCTACCTGCTGGCGGGCACGGATATAAGCCTCCTGATCCTGCCGCTGGGCCTCCAGGGCGGCACGTGATTTCCGCAGCAGCTCCTGAAGATTTTGAAGATACGCGTCAAACCGCTCCGGATATATGCATAGTTCCTGTTGACCGGGCTGCAATAGAAATGCGTGTTTACCACTTAATCCGGCAACATCCCCGGAATCAGCACCGGCGGAACCATGCATGGAAATACCCCTTGTGCTGTTTTCAGCAATCATAACGGGATAATCCTGCAAAACCTTTTGAAGCTGACCGGTCAGGGGTAGTATTCTATCCATGGAAGATGGGTCCACTAAAATTGCATAGGGCAATAATGGATTATTGCCAAGGAGCTCTTCACGCTTGTTTTTATCCTGCTGCTTAAGCCATAATGCACCTGAAATGGAGGGTATACCTTTCTCCTCCATGGCTGCCTGTATTTTTAAAATGGCTTCTTCCGGCAGGTAATACCCGGTCCCCTGTAGAAGGCGGACCGTGTTCTCCAACCTGTGCCATTGTGATGTAGCGGCTGCCAGACTCATTTCAATTGTTTTTTCATGTTCCTGTAATTGTTCAAGGATATTCCCGTAATAGAGATCGGAAGAGACATTCATGGCTGTTAACCTTTTAACGAGCTGCTCTTTTTTCTCCTGTATGATCATCAGCGCGGCATTCTTCGTTTTAATTTGTTCCTCTGCTTTTACCTTGTCAAGCTCCAGGTTTGATGCGCGAATTTTCATGTCTGCTATTTTCTGTTCAATGTCTCCCTTACGTTCCCTTGTGCTGTTCATTGCCGCTTCCAGCTCTTGTCTTCTGTGAATAAACCCCTGTAGTGATTCTTCCGGGTTTAAAAGAAGCGTCATGTCTTTTTGAACGAAATGCTCAGAATGGCGTTTCATGCCCTCTTCCTGATTTTTAGCTTCATACCGCTGCACGGCAAGCTTTTCCACAACTTCCTTTGTATCTGCCTGAATACCGCTCAGCCTGCTTCTGCTCTCGTCAAGGCCGGTGTTCAGTGTTGCTATTTCATCGGTAAGGCCGGCCTCATTCTCTTTTAAATGTGTTATCTCCTGCCACAGCAGACCAACCAAATGAAACAGGACGTTTTGAAGCTCCGATTCTACCTGCTCTTCCTGCAGCTCCAGGGTATTCAGTTCTGCCTCTGTTTTCAGGAGCTTTTCCCTGGCCTCCAGCATATCCATCTTTCGGTTTACCGCCTGCAGCCGTTTATATTGGCCGGAAATCTCCCGGCTTTTTCGCGTCAGGGCCTCTTCCTCTCTTTGCAGATCCTCCAGAATACGCTTTGCTTCCCCGCGCTTTTTCTGCTCTAAAACTACTTTGCAGCATTCCTTGATAAACTCAAGCCTGCGGATGGTTCTATTCATTTCATCCTCATCCGATTGCAGACGCGTTCTTTCTTCGAATACTCTGTTTTTCGTCATCAGCAGAA
>CAZSVI010000149.1:0-8031 GCA_964610205.1 uncultured Oscillospiraceae bacterium | reverse complement strand
TAGTTCAGCTATACTTAGTTAACATAAAGGGGTTAGACCTTTTCCCTCTTTTCGGAAAGAGGTTATCAAAATTAGCTTCAAACCCTTGATTCTCTAAGCGTGGAAGTACCATAGCCATAGCCAAGTGGTAAGGCAGAGGTCTGCAAAACCTCCATTCCCCAGTTCAAATCTGGGTGGCGCCTCCAAAAATACCAAGCCTCACGGGGTTTGGTATTTTTTTGCCTGACGAAATACCAGCATTTTAGCCTAAACCCCCGCAAAATTATTAGAATTGAAAAGAAAAAGGAAAAGATGGTATAATGAAAAAGTAAACATGAATATTATACAGGATCTGTGAGGGGGGGGGCATAAAGTGAAAAGAAAAAAAATTATCCTTGTCATAGGCTTGATTTGTATAGTTCTGGCCGCGGCGGCGATTTTTTTTATTAGAATATTACCGTCTGTGAAACAGGTTGAAATGGTAACCATCGACGGTGTTGTCCTGACGGATATGAACTCTCCGGAAAACCGGATACTGCTTGAGACGGAGGGTGAATCCGCTGCAGGCGACTGGCGCTGCTACAGTGATATGGAAAAAGAAAAAGAACGGATAGACAAGCGCCTGGATTCTTTGAAAAGTGCCTTCAAATCAAAAAATGTCAATAAGATAACCGGATTTTTCAATAAACCGGAACAGGAATATTATAAAAGTTTTTTCTCTGAAAATAAAGAAAACCTGAGTGAGTGGGCGGACATGTTTGCCGAGGCTGAAATGGTTTTCCTGTCTCCACCTGGCAGCCCGAAATCGGACACATTCTACAGGATGGCCGAGTATAAAGCGGTCTGGAATGATATGGAGATATCCATTGTTTTTATTAAAGAGGATGGGCAATGGTATATCCTTGATTTGTAAGAGTCTCCGGAAGAAAAAAAGAAAGGGAGCATTTACTTATGAAAAAAATAATGGCAGGAATATTTATGATGGTCTTTCTCCTGTTTTTTCCGGTTTCATCCAATGCATGGGAGCAGGATGCCCATATACGAATCAATCTGGAAGCTATAAAAAAATTTCAGCAGGTATTCGGACAGGATGAGAAATATACAAAAGCGCCGCTTTTGACAGGTAAAACCTATAAGGGGCTTGAAGTAACCAGCGCCTCATTGTTTGACAAGGACTACAAACTGAATGTCACCGAAAAAACCTGGGCCGGATGGGTCATTCACGGCGGATATTCGGCCGATGAGCCTAATTTATATGCTTCTGTAAGGCATTTTTATGATCCCCTTACATTATCGGGAAAAAGCTGGCTGACCGATCAAATCTGCCTGCATGGAACGTGGAATTATCTTGCCAATTCGGAAATTCCTCAAATAAGCGCAAAAAGCTGGGGTATTAATCATCCCGACAATCTTTACAGCTTTGAAAAGGCAATGGACTATTACCAAAAAGCGATGAGTATAAAAGAAACACAGATCCCGGTAGGATTTATTACGGGTTCAGGCTTTAGGAGCCGGTATGTCAAGGCATCCAGCCTTCAGGAGGAAAGGAGCCTTTATCTTGCTGCGGCTTTCAGGTCACTGGGTGAAACCCTGCATATGCTGGCGGATATGACACAACCGGCGCATGTACGCAATGATTCCCATCCTAAATTTGAACCGCTGGAACAAACCATTAACCAGTATTATGTCAGAAACATTGTAAGCGATGGTTTTCTGGTGGATCCGGAAATTGGGAAGTATTTTATCAGTGCCTCCGGAGGTGAGCGCTATCCGGTGGAAACCTTGTTTGAAGAAACCTCAAGGTATACCAACCGAAGGTTTTTCTCAGCCGATACAATCTATGACAAGGCCATGAGTATTCTGCCCAAGAACGGGGTAGGCACCTATCCGAGCCCACAGCTGTCCAATCTGATCTCTAAAAACCAGTATTTTAAGGACAACCGGTTAATAACCGGCTCCACCATTTATTTCGGTCTGTTCGACGGGATTGAGGTTCCGCTGGCCAGGGTGGATCTAATTGACAGGATGGAAAACGGCGGGTTGTTCACCACCATGGAGCTGAAAAAAGAGAACTTCAATATTCCCCCCACCATGGCCTTGCGGCAGGGAGAAATATTGATTCCCGCGGCCATAGCCGCCTGCAGTGATTTAATGGATAGGTTTTTCCCCACATTGGAATTAACGGTTGAGCTGGAGGAGCCACTTGTTGAAAAGGACAACAAGAACAATGAAAAGGCGGTTTATCCTGTTATTTCAACCATGACGCACCATATAAAAAAAGATATTAACTGGAATGAGGCTGGCCTTGAAATAAAATATTCGGGCCCTGGCACGGTGATTATCGTCAGTGAAGACAGATCCCAAAAAGAAATACAGGTAGGTTTCGTTGACGGGGTCATAGCACAGGTTTTGGACCATAAAAACAAAAAAAAGCTGAAAGATAGTGAATTGAAGCTTTTTGTGAAACAATCTTCCAAAACAAAGCTGACAAAGGAAGAACAGTTTTTTGAAGTCTTCGAGGGAGACATGGTTTATGTCAGAGTGGAAGCCGGGGGAAGGCAGTTTGAGAGCAATTCGGTATTTATTGGCGAGGTGGATCGTGTTCTGGACATCATCTGGGAGCCGGAAAAGCCTGTTATGGCAGATGAAATAACGCTGAGTACGGAATTAACGGACAACGGTTATTTTGTCTGGGATCTGGGTGACGGCACAACGGAAGAGGGAGATAATAAGCTAATAGTAAAGCATAAATATAACAAAGGGGATAAATATAACGTTTCAGTTATTTGTTATTCGAACGGAAAAAAGGAAAAGATCATTGCCCGTGGTAATGCAGAGCTGTCGGTAGGCGAAAAATTTAACATAGCTATTTTGCCGGGTAATAATCTGGAGGCCGCCGCAAAAGATACCGTTGAGATCAGCGCGGTACCGGCGGAAAGCAATCGGCGGTTTGACGGGTTGACAATAAAGTGGATTCTGGATGGGGCGGCAAGCGTGAAGCCCGATAACAGCAAAGTTCAGTTCCAATATAATGATGAGGGGCGGTACACCATAACCGTACAGGCACTGGATAAAAATTCGGTAGTTGCAGGCGAGGGAAAAGCGGTAATCGATATAACGAAAAACGAACGGAAGCTTCAGGTTTCCTATCCATCTGAAATTGGATTTCTTGATGGTTTTGAAATAAGACTGAAGATAGATGATCAAGTTCTGCGCAAGCAGATTCGGAATATTGAAATAAAAGCGTCGGATTCAGGTTTGTTTGCATTCTGCAGTGACAAAGCCTCATATTACCAGAATGAATGCAGGCTTGCCTATGAAGGGGAAGACAATATAGTATTTTATGGGAAAACTATGAAATTCCCAAATGAGGATACAAAGGCAGGCATAAATATTTCTGTTCGGATGCATGACAACAGTAAAACAGATTATAAACTTGATATCATGGTTCGGGATGTTACATATGATATCCTGCCGCCGGACAGCGGAGTGTATGATCAGATCACGACACACCGCGTTGAACTGAATAAAGCTGATGAAGGGGGCAGTCATGAAGGGACTACTACTCCATACAGCTGGTTCTATTACACTAATATGGCCGATACGGATGGATATTCCGAAGATTATAAGGGTGCCACCGTTTTTGTACAATACATCGCTACTGCCAGATACGTGGAGATAACAGGAAAATTTGACAAAGAAACAGCACGAGAGCTTTTGCTGAAGAATAAATCGTCCCTACGGATACTAAGAATGGATCACCTGGAAAATGTCAGTGAAGAAAAATATGAGCAGGGAGAACTTCCGGATTCTTTCCTTGCACTCAATCATTCCGTATACGGTTTTTATGCAAAATCCTTTGACGCTCTTGAAGTGAAGAAATCCTATAATAATCCTGTGAAAACCCAAGCCGGAGAACAGGTCTATACGGTCAGGATGATAAAGGAATATTATGTCTTTATTGGAGACAGACTTTTCAATATATATACGCTGTTTGCAGAAAACACACCTGCATCACAGATTGATGCTGCATATGCCAGGCTGGAATCTCAATGTGACAGTGTAGCAAGAACATTCAGGACTCAAACTCAGGCTATGGGCGAATATATCACACTTGAGTAAGCTGGGGATACAGTGGCGACGGTTCTCATTGTCATGTGGAAATGATATCCCTGGCTTAGAAGTGATTACAACACGCCTGGGTATGAGCAGTATTTCTCATCATAAGCAGTGCTTTTAGAAAAATTAAAACAATAACCCAAATATTAAAGCTTTGCCCTATGGACATACTATAAATTCTGACCTCTTCTTCTTAGTGTCAGAGTCAGGGATGGAGTTGGTTCAAGTTGAAAATTTTTAATTTTCTGAAAACAGGGTTTTTAAAATGGGTGATGAGCCTTTCACTTCAAATACGCATCATCCTTCTGTATTCCGTTTTTACGATTCTTCTTATTATATTGGTAAGTGAGATATCATTTAACATAACATTGTCACTTATAAAAGAAAAGGAAAAAAGCATTCTGGAAGATTCCATGGTTTATGTTAACGACAGAATTAATCTGAAGGTTGAGGCAATAAACAAGAGATTTCTCGATATATTTTCAGAGACACAATTTATTGACCTTTACTTTCAGATAAATGAAGAAGAGACGGTGGGTTACCGTCAGGTAGACAGTGATTTTTTGGGTTTTTTTAAAAATATAGTAATTCAAAATCAGGATATTTTGAATTCCATTGTAATGGTAACCGAATCGGGGGAATTGTTTTGCAGTGAACATATTCCATCCTCGAAATATGATGATATTTCTGAAAAAGATTATTATACAAGGGCTATGGAAAATAAAAATATTATAGTATATACGGCATCCGACGAGGGGATAGCGATTTCCAAAAGTTTTTATTTTCAGGAGGGGACGCATGGAGATAGAGTCGGATATAAAACGGATGATGACAGTATGTATAGCGTCCTTGTTTTTTTTCTCAGGAAGCAATACTTCGAAAAAATTCTTGATAACATTCCAAAAAGAAGAAATATAGCAATGTATATCGTAGACAGAAACGGATACGTTATAGTTGATTCAAAAACAGGCGGTTACAGTGAGAGTGAGTGTTCGAATATACTCAAATCAATCGATCGGGCAGGAAGCGGCAGCAGTGAAATAAGAAGCGATGGGCGAAACCTGGTCATTAATCAAAACAGTTTATATACTGCTTGCTGGCAACTCGTCTCCGTATATGACCAGAGTATTCTTAATAAGGATGCCAACAGCATAAGCAGAAAAATAATAATGGTACTGCTTGTATCTTTTGTAGCGGTGATATTGATTGCCAATTTCATTTCGAATTCGGTTACGAAACCTTTAAGGAAACTGACCAGGCTGATGAACAGAGCGGAAGAAAATAATCTTGATATAAGTTATAATATCAAGTACAATGATGAAATAGCCGACCTGTGCCGGACATTCAACAGTATGATGAAAAGAATCAATGAACTGGTACTGAGAATCCAGAAGGAGGAAAAGCTGAAGAGGGAAGAGGAGCTTAAAGCCCTTCAGGCACAAATCAATCCACACTTTCTGTATAACACTTTGGATACGATATACTGGCTAGCAAAGATGGAAAAAAAGGATGAAATTGCCGAACTTGTAGGAGATTTAGGTGGTTTTTTCAGGTTAAGCCTGAATAACGGCAACGAGATTACAACTTTATGGAATGAAGTCGAGCATGTAAAAAAATATCTGTCGATACAGAAAGTCAGATACAAAGATAAATTCAATTACAGCATACATATCGATGAAAACCTGTATAAAGCAAGAATACCGAAACTCATACTGCAGCCAATCGTGGAAAATTCCCTGGTCCACGGGTTCAAAAGCATAAATTACAAGGGTATGATAGAAATAAGCGCAAATGCGTGCGGCGAAAATACCGTTATTAAAATCAGGGATAATGGAAGAGGTTTGGAAAGAGACATTATGGAGAAATTGAGAAGCGGCGGTACGGCAAGCGACAATACCGGATATGCTCTGAACAATGTGATGGAGAGGATAAAGCTGCATGTCGGAACTCAATATGGCATGGAAATATGCAGTACGCATGGCGAAAGTACTACAGTTACTATTACTCTTCCGCTATCTCAGTAATTTTCCTTACAATATCCTTAAGATTTTCACACGGTGTTAAGATTATAATCTTCTCGTATAAGTAATTAAAATATTGTTTGTAGAACAATGTTTATATTATGTTTTTATATTGATTGTCATGACATTCCAAATATTTATTTGAATATTGGAGTGATTATTCTGATTAAAATGCTGGTTGTCGATGATGAGGAAATTATAAGGGAAGGGATATGCCGGGCAGGCAACTGGGTTGAGCATGGTATTGAAGTGATAGGTTCGGCTGGAAACGGGATAGCGGCGCTTGAAATTATAAAGGAGGACAAGCCTGATATAATTTTAAGTGATGTTGTTATGCCTGAGATTGACGGTATTGAACTGAGTAAGACGGTATATGAAAAATACCCTGGTATCAAAATTATTTTATTAAGCGGTTATGATGATTTTCAATACGCCAGAAGCGCTATTGAATATAAAGTTAGCAATTACCTGTTAAAGCCGGTAAAACTGGAGGTTTTGCTTGATGAGGTTTTAAAGCTGAAAGCCAGGATAGAAAGAGAAGCTGAAAAGAAACGCAAGGATGATATGATATTGCAAGAACTCAGAAAAAGTCTTCCTATACTCAGGGAACAGTATCTTAACCGTATTATATGTTATGGATTGGAAGACTATGAAAAGATTAAGAAAGAGTTTGATTATCTGGAAATTGGCCTTTCATTGTTCAATGTAGGAGTGATGCTGGTACAACCGGACAATTATACCAGAAGAAAGCAGTATGTTTATGAAGAGGAATACTATCTTACCAAGCTAAAGTTAAAAGAATTATGTGATAATATTATAGAATCTGACAAAGGCTGTGTAGTTTTTGAAGACAGGGAAGACAGGACAGTGATACTGTTTAATTTTTCAGAAGGAAACACACATGGAAAAAGTATAGATATTATCGTGAAAAAAGCAAGGATGCTGCAACAGGAAATTCTTGAACAGCTTGGTTTATCTGTTAGCATAGGCATTGGAAGATTGCAAAAATCGATAACCGGGATAGCGAAATCATATAAGGAAGCCGTATCGGCGCTTGAATATAAGTTTTATATGGGCAGCGAAAGTGTAATATATTTTGGCGATGTAGATATTCCCGACAGCTTCAGTTGTTCTTATCCGCAGCATCTGGAATTCGATATAATATTGAATGTACGCGCAGGCAGCTATGTAAAGGCATGTAGTCTTGTAGATGATTTTTTTGATGAGATACAGGCTGACGGAATACTTAAACCTGATGAGATACTTTGTACGGGCTTGTTTTTGCTTAACGGCATTTCCCGTGTTATACTGGGGAATTTGTGTGAATTTGAACATGATAAAAGTTTAAATGCGGTTAATATTATGCTGGAAACAGCGGATATGCGTTTTGATACCCTTAATCAATTAAAAAGTCATATATTTAATATTGTAAAAAAAATTACCGATTGTGTAAATGCAAGCAGGAAATTAAGAAACATTAGTCTTATCCAAAGCGCCAAGGATTTCATAAAAAGGAATGTTGGCAATAATATATCGCTTAATACGGTTGCGGATATGCTTTATATCAGTCCCAATTATTTAAGCTTTCTATTTAAGGAAGAAACTGGCGAAAATTTTAAGGATTATGTATTGAAAAAGAAAATTGAAGAAGGCAAGAAACTATTAAAGGATACAAATTATACATTGAATCGAATTGCAGCGGATATAGGGTATAGCGATGGAAGGTATTTTTCACATATCTTTAAAAAATACACCGGCGTAAGCCCTGAAGAGTGGAGAAATTCAGATAAGCAATAGTTGGATGAAATGCCCGAAATTTTGAATCATCCAAAAGTGTATTTATTTATTACCCATATTACATACCGCGGCAAAGCCGCAAGAATTCAGAACCCAGAATTCAGTATTCAGAATT
>CAZSVI010000148.1:0-8060 GCA_964610205.1 uncultured Oscillospiraceae bacterium | reverse complement strand
TGACTGGAGGGTACCGGGGCTGCTCCGTTACTTTTAATCGCGTCAATAAAGGAACGAAGCTTTTTATAAAAAAGTCCGCCAAAGCTGTCTTCCTGTTTGCACAGGGGGATTTCCATCTCCACCTGCTTTCCGGCAACGTCCTTATAGAGCTTCATTGGACCGCCGACAGTACCGTTCCAGCATTCTGTGGATGGAATCCTGAGAGCGCCTTCCGTGCCCAGGATAATGGTATCGCCCGGAGTATCAATGTGCATGGCCCATGAAATCCTGAAATCCAGTATAATATCGCCTTCAAGGCGGATAAACGCGGCAGCGAAATCATCAACATCAAATCTTGCCGCATCTTTCGGATGGTTATATTTTGGATTGGCTCCAAAAAAGCCGGATTTATAACCCGAGACGGTGATCGGTTTGGGATAATCAATGGCATTAAGCACCATATCCAGGGAATAGCAGCCAATATCCCCCAAAGCGCCGATGCCGGCGGTCTTTTTTTCTATAAAGGTGCTGTTCGGAATACCTCTTCTTCTGCCTCCGCCGGTCTGGATATAATAGATCCGTCCGAGCTCGCCGGATTGAACAATTTTTTTTATCATTTTCATGTTGTCATCCATACGGGGCTGAAAACCGACGGATAATATTTTTCCACTTTGTTTTTCAGCTTTAATCATTGCGGCGGCTTCTTCAAGAGTTACGCACATGGGTTTTTCCAACAACACATGAACACCCTTTTTCAATGAATCGATGGTACATTCCGCGTGGGTGCTGTTGTAAGTACAGATACACACCGCGTCCAATTCCTCCGATTCCAGCATGGAGGTGTGGTCGGGATAGCAATTGACATCGGGAACACCGTATTTGCAGAAGAATTTTTCAGCTTTACCGGGAACGAGGTCCGCTCCCGCGACGATCTCCGCGTCAGGCATCTGTTTCAGGCTTTCAACGTGGGACTCGGCAATCCAGCCGGTTCCTATGATTCCAAACTTCAATCGGCTGCCGGTGCTGACTTCTGTCGTTTGTTCGGCAGGTGGAGTGAATTGATTTAATACCGCATCTGACATTTGTATCCTCCTCCGGTTATAAATTTTTTAGGTAATTGATACTGATTTTTGCGCATTCAAGGGGGGTTTCGTTCATTGAGGGTGAATCCTGTTCAACAACGATCCAGCCGGTGCCGACATCCTTGCAGGCCTTGAGTATTTCAGGAAAATTCTGCACACCGTGACCCAGCGGGCGGAATTCAAAGGCGGTCGCCTCCTCTTTTTTATCATCACCGGCAATACCGATCAGATCATACATTTTTTCCGGCTTTTTACCTGGCATGACAAAATCCTTCAGGTGCACCACCGGGGAACGACCGGTATATTTTCTTAAATAGGCGGATGGATTTTCTCCGGCGACATTAACCCAGCAGGTATCAATTTGTGTTTGCAGCAGATCGGGGGATACGCTTTTATAAATGATATCCAGAGCGTATTCCCCATTGATTTTCTCAAACTCGAAATCATGGTTGTGATAGAGCAGCGTCAGACCTGATTCCTTTGCGGTTTTGCCAATGGTTTTGGCGCCTTCGATCATTTCTTCGAATTTTCCCGCGCCGGGGCGGTATTCCGGTGTGATGTAGGGAATTGCTATATACTTGCAGCCTATTGTCGCGTAATCACCGACGACCCTTTGAGGATCCTCCATCAGATCGGTGAAAGAGACATGCGCCGATATAGGGACAAGCCCGATATCTTTGAGAATTTCTTTGATCTCTTCAGTGGCTTTACCGTACAGGCCCGCGAATTCGACACCATCATATCCGAGTTCCTTAATGATTCGAAGTGTTCCGGTAAAATCACTTTTTAAATCCTCCCTTACGGAATAAAGCTGCAACGCAATTGGAAAAAGCATGGGTCATTCCTCCATTCAAATTATCCTGTAATCCTGGATGGTTATTGTATATGCAGGTTCACGGGATATATTCACTTGGTTTGCGGCCATCATGCCTTAAATTCCAAACGATACAGGCCGGTATCATTTAGTTTAGGTCGGGTCATGCAGCCGGTTTCAATTGTATTTTAGGTTAATTAGTGTTATAATACAAGTCAAAACAGGGAGTATATCAGACAAAAATTGCTGTTTTCCGCTCTTACTCAAAGGCGATTAAAAAGCAGCGTAGGGCTGGGTTGGGGGATTAATGAAATTTTTCTATGAAAACAAGGGCGGCTCCACATTCGCGGGTTATGGAAGCAGTCTGAGTTTTGGGGCACATCTGCATAATCATATTGAATTGGTATATATGATTGAAGGGAGTACAAAAGCCTTTGTCGATTCAATGGAATGGTTTATCAAGGCAGGAGACGCCTTTATTGTTTTCCCGAATCAAATACATCAATATAAAAAAATCGATGACGAAAATTATTTTATCAGCATTTTCCCTTCGGATTTGTGTCCTGAATTTTCTTATATTTTCAAAAATATGATTCCGGTTTCTCCGGTTGTTAAAAACGCTGGTAAAAACATTAAGATTCTTCCGCTTGTCAGAGCCATTGCGGAAACAAACCAGAATAAAACGGCTTTTTGTGAAACCCTTATCCGAGGATACTTCTTAATTTTACTCAGTGAGTTATTTCAGATGACAACGTTTGAAAAAGTCAAATCCACGGACGGGAATACCATAAAGACCGTTTTGAACTACTGTATGGAGAATTATACAAAAGACCTGCTGCTTGACACTATTTCACGGGCATTGCATATCAGCAGGTACTATCTCTCACATCTTTTCTCACAGAAATTACATATGGGATTCAATGAGTACATCGGAATGCTGAGAATATCGGAAGCCTGCAGGCTTCTTGCCACTCAGGATAAGAGCATTACGGAGATATCCTATATGGTGGGGTTTAATTCCACACGTACTTTTAATCGTCTGTTTTTAAAATATACCGGTATCACTCCCAGGGAATACAAAAAACAACATATACCGGGTAAATGCTAACGACACCGCCTGTATCGGGGAATTCGCCCTCAGGTATTTGATTTTACTGCAATAACGTTCACAGTGTTTTTTATTAAAATGTTTACGCTATCTTTATTATACCATATTTTGCACATTTTAGACTGTATTATGTCAACTTTATCACAAAGAATTTTTCCTCTCCACAGCTGGTGAACATTCAATTTTACCCATAGTACTGATTAATGCGCCGGTTTCATCAAGCAAATCTGCTTCCTCATTCTGATTCATTCATCACTTTTAAAAACTCTTTCCCATACGCTTCCAATTTTACACGCCCAACACCGGATACCTCTAAAAATTCATCTTCATTGGCAGGCATTTTACTGCACATATCCATTAATGCTGCATCTGAAAAAATGACAAAGGCAGGGACTTTCTTTTCCTTTGCCAGCTTGTATCTCAATTCTTTTAATTTGCCAATAAGGCCCGCATTTACATCTGCCTTTTGCTTTGCAGGCTTCGTTTTTCTTTGATCTTCCTTTGCTGTTTTCATGATGACTTTTTCACCATCAAATAGCACATTCCTTGATTTTGAGGTTAGTTTGGCAACCGGGAATTCAGAATTTGTGAGCATTATATATTCATTCAACACCAGATAATTAACAATATCACGTATCCGATTTTCCTTCACCTCAGCCATAATACCGTAAGTTTTTATTTTGTTCAAGCCAAGTTTGATTATTTTTTCACTCCTACTGCCCCTCAGTGTATCGATTACCGCTTTTATACCATATCGCCCACCCATTCTCGAAATACACGAGAGTATTTTCTGCGCGTCCCCCGTTGCATCCACTTCTTCGAAATGGGTATTGCAATTGCTGCAACTACCGCAAATGTTTGATGTCCGTTCACCGAAGTATTTCAAAATATACTCCCTGAGGCAATCAAAGCTGTGGCAATAATAGGTCATTTGTTTCAGGCGTTCCCTGTCCTTTTCCTTTACCTGTTTCAGAATTTTCCTATCCAATTCATTGTTTTCATCGGTGTTGTCAATTAAAAACTGATTGGTGATAACATCTTGTCCCCCGTATAGTAAAATGCAATCCGCAGAAGTTCCATCTCTTCCTGCCCTTCCTGCTTCCTGATAATAGCTTTCCAGATTTTTCGGCATATTGTAATGGATCACGAAAGAAACATTGCTTTTATCAATCCCCATGCCAAAGGCATTGGTTGCAACCATGATCGTTTTTCTGTCATACAAAAAATCATCCTGATTCACGGTTCGTTCACTTTCAGACAGTCCGGCATGGTAGCGGGTTGGGCTGTAGCTGTCACGTACCAGATGATCATATACTTCCTCCACTGTTTTTCGTGTGGAACAGTATATGATTCCACTTTTACCGGGATTATTTTTCAGATATTTCAGAAGTGCTTCATACTTGTCAACCGGTTTTTGCACTTCAAAATACAGATTGGCCCGATTAAAACCCGTTGCCATGACATAAGGGTTATCCAGTTTGATAAGCTTTATAATATCTTCTCTTACTTCATAGGTCGCCGTAGCTGTAAAAGCCGATATCACAGGTCTTTTCCCCAGCTTCTCAATAAATTCGCTGATTTTCAGATAACTCGGTCTGAAATTCTGACCCCACTGTGAGACACAATGCGCCTCATCCACGGTTACCATTGAAATATTCGCATTCCGGGAAAACTCAAGAAACTCGGATGTGTCCAGCCGTTCAGGTGCGACATAGATGATTTTATATTTGCCATATTTTGCATTTTCGATTGCCTTTATGGTTTGATGATATGTAAGTGTTGAATTGATAAAGGCCGCAGAAACTCCATTGGCAACAAGGGTTTGCACCTGATCCTTCATCAGCGATATCAGGGGTGATACTACAAGGGTAATCCCATCCAATATCAATCCGGGAATTTGAAAGCAAAGTGATTTCCCTGCCCCCGTCGGCATAATTCCTATGACATCATTTCCTGATAAAATATGATCAATCAATTCCTCTTGTCCGCCCCGAAAAGCGGTATACCCGAAATATTGCTTTAGCACTTGTTCTTTTTGCATGTTTTGCTCCAAACCTTATTTATTATTTCTCTGTAACACGGTGCCGTTCTATTATAACAGAAATTCCGCATTCTTTCCTTCTTTTAAAACTCATGCTTCTGCAGATAAATCAAAAATAAAAATACTATCTTGAAAGCCATTGAGTCATACCCGATCCCAATTCATCATTTGGTCTTTCAATAAATCCAAATTGCTTATAGAAGGATTCCCTTCCTTTTGCTGCCATGAGGTTGATAAAAATCTTATCACCTTCTTCCAAAATGCCGCTAAAGTATTCCATAACCATTTTCATTATTGTCTTACCTATTCCCATTCCCTGAAATTCCGGCATAACAATTACATCTGCGATTAATGCAACATACCCTCCATCGCTTATTACTCTAGCCATTCCAATAGCCTTTCCCCTATTGTACACAGCAATAAATATAATGTATCATTTCTGTACAACATAAAACTATTATGCTAATACAATTTGGTTATCAGACCTTAGCCGTGAAAACAATATTAAGTCAACAAGACCTTTCCCTTTCCAAATATGCCCCTGTCGGATGGTTCCTTCTTTCATAAAGTAATTTCTTAGTAATACATTTTGTGATTTAACATTTTCCGGCATAACAAAGGCTTGTATACGGTTAATGCCAATATCGATAAAAAGGTAATCAGTCATTGCCTTAACAGTTTTCGTAGCGATTCCCTTACCCCAAAATCGGTCATTTAGTCTGTAACCTATTGTTATCATATTTACATCTTGAGAATAGTCAAACATTTCAGCCACACCAACAATGCTGTTGGGTTCGCTATTTAGGCTGATTCCAAGAAATATCTCTTTCCCCTTTATGAAAATCCCTTTCAAAATGCCCTATCATATTCGCAACTGTATCTTTATTCTTTTTGAGCATTACAGGAGAGTATTGGAACAGATTTTCATTGCTATATATTTCAAAAAGGCCATCGAGGTCAGAAGCTACAATTTTTCTTAGTGTTATTTCATTTGCTATGATATTAGGAAATTGTTCATATGGGTTTTTATTCATAATTGATATAACCCCCTGTCCAAAAAATAATAATTCTAAGTTCACAATGTACAACAATTGTGTATTAACATTATTAGTTTTAATGTTATATTTTACAAATCCATTAGTCAAGTGTCTGGATATCGAAGATAATTTCATTAATATAATAATTTTATCAACAGTATTATTTTTATATTATCAAATGGTAGTGCTACATGAATACACAACACAGCACTTACAACGACCACCTTGGGAATCATTCATTTATACAGATTATCTTTGTATTCGACCACCTACAAGATGACTGGATATCATATTCCGACCCCGATGGTTTTGCTCCACAGCCCGCATTGCGGGCTGGTGTGATCCGAGGGGTGGTCGCTCACGACCACCCCTCTTTAACCCGCATGATTTCAACCCCATGGTTCACCCCTCTGAATCAGCGTATTTATTCTTTCCTGAATTTCTCCACAAAGCCGCGACACGAAGTCTTATTCTTCGCACAGGTGTTACGGTGCCACCCTCGCAGTTAAAAGCCGGTACAAGGGCAGACAGGCGGTCACACTGCTGTGTGAAGCATCATTTTGCTTTTGAGTTTTTTCAACGCCGAACGATTTGGGTAATACTTCCTTTTGCCTTGTCAAATCCCTTGATGGAACTTCAAAAACGAGGTATAATGATGTATTAATAAAATGCTGGAGAGGAGGTAAAACGGATGAAATATACACTCATGAATAAGCATACATCGGTTGTGGAACTGAGCATTGATGAGGAAACAGCCTCTATCGTTAAGGTTGAGAAGTTGCTTAATCCTGATTACCTTCCGATAGGTATTCAAATCACCAGAGGAATCCCGGACAGGAAAAGCCTCAATGACTGGTGGCGCGGACGTTCTATTCCAGCCAGCCGTTCCGGTATCCGGGAAGCGCTCACAATCCTGCATATATCCTATACGGAGCAGTTACTCACCAAGTGCTATGGCTTGAGCCTGTCCGACCAGTATTGGATCAACCCCATAGACCGCCCTTTAAAATGGGAGAATATCAATTTCTTTGAGAACACCTTTTCGGACGATGTAGGAAATGCTCTCTTTGGTCAGGCACCGGAAAGCGGAGAGCTGGATCTGCTTTCGCCCTGCAATACTTCAGACGGGTGGCTGAAAAAGAAGTGGAAGATTCTTGACGGAGAACGAGTGCTTATCAAGTCCGGAAGCAATCCATTCCAGCAGGAACCATTAAACGAGGCCATTGCCACCTCCCTGCATAAACGGCTGAACCGTGCGGCCTACGTTCCATACCGTCTGATATGGGAGAATAATATTCCTTACAGCGTCTGTCCGAATATTGTCACACCGGATACGGAACTGGTCAGCGCCTACAGCATTTTCAAGAGCCAGAAGAAGCAAAATCATCATTCTTTCTACGAGCATTTCCTGCTATGCTGTGAGCATTTAGGCATACAGGGCATGAAAGAGTTTTTGGATTATCTGCTGGTCTTTGATTATCTCCTTGCAAATACAGACCGGCATTTTAATAATTTTGGCTGTATCCGAAACGTGGAAACTTTGCAGTGGCAAGGTCCCGCACCGGTATTTGACAGCGGAACAAGCCTGTGGCACGATCAAGTTAGCAGAGCCATTCTGCCAGAGGGCGATGTATCCTGCCAGCCGTTCAAGGCTACGCACAGTCAGCAGATTGCTCTCGCAGGCAATCTGGATTGGGTGGACTTTTCCGCACTCCGGGATCTTGATGAAGAATTCCGGACATTGCTTTTAGCCTCTCCCTATATTGATGAGCCACGAACCGATGCGTTATGTGCTGGACTTAAGGGCCGCGTCCAGCAGTTGGAGCAGCTAGCGCTCGAACAGAAAATGCATATAAGCGAATCCTCTTCTCCTGAACAGGATTCACCCGGTTTCGAACTGAAGCTGTAATCCATGACCGTCCTCAATCAGGACGGCATATTAAAGTGGAGTGATCTAATGAAGCTGGACACATAAAATCGCAAAAATTCTTCCGTTTTC
>CAZSVI010000147.1:0-8242 GCA_964610205.1 uncultured Oscillospiraceae bacterium | reverse complement strand
TAGATCTTTTTAGCAAATACATATGTCCCGGTTTTATAGACTCTCATGTGCATATTGAGTCGTCCATGATAGCCCCGCCGCAATTCACAAAAGCGGTATTGCCTTTCGGAACCACTACCGTTATTGCGGATCCTCATGAAATTGCCAATGTTTGCGGAATAAACGGCATTGAATATATTCTGGATTCAAGTTTGGATCTTCCAATAGATATATTTATTATGCTTCCGTCATGCGTACCCGCAACCGGATTTGAAACCTCGGGAGCCAGGCTCCTGGCGGAAGATTTGAAGCGACTTGCAAGCCGCGATTTTGTACTTGGGTTGGGAGAGATGATGAATTATCCGGGGGTATTGAACAGCGATCCTGATGTGATAAGTAAAATCAACCTGTTCAAGGGCAGAATCGTTGACGGTCATGCGCCCAAACTGTCAGGAAAGGAATTGAATGCGTATAAACTTGCCGGAGTAAGTACCGAGCATGAGTGTACAACTGTTGATGAAATGATGGAGAAACTGAGAAGAGGCATGTATATCCATATAAGGGAAGGCTCTGCTGCAAAAAACCTTGTGGATCTTATAAAGGGCATTAATCGATACAACCTTAACTATGTTACTTTCTGCACAGACGATAAGCATCCGGAGGATATCATTAAGGAGGGACACATTAACCATAACATTAAGCTCGCCGTTAAAAACGGGATGAACATCATTGACGCTATAAAAGCGGCTACAATAAACGGTGCCGAATGTTATGGTTTAAAGGACAGAGGCGCTGTTGTTCCCGGAAGGATCGCGGATTTGGTTGTCGTTGATAACTTAAGTGATTTTAATATTGAAGCAGTTTTTAAAAATGGTAAGCTGGCGGCGAGAAACGGAGAATTGGTTCTTGATGTTGAACATAGGGCTAAAGTTACGCTTCATAATACAATACACATCCCGGATGTGGATAAAATGGATTTCAATTTGAAAATTGATTCGGCATATGCAAATGTTATATCCGTATGTGAAAACAGTATTCTGACAGGGCATGCGGTACGTAAAGTCAGTAAAGATAACGGGTGTTTTGTTTTTAACGGGAAATATGATATATTAAAACTGGCTGTTATAGAAAGGCATCAGAAAAGCGGAAATATCGGACTGGGTCTTGTTGAAAACTATGGCTTGAAAAATGGAGCAATAGCATTATCTATAGCGCATGACTCACATAATATCATTGTTGTCGGAACTAACGATGCGGATATGAAATTGGCGGTTTCCGAATTGAAAAGGATGACGGGCGGAATAGTTATATGTGAGAAGTCAAGGGTTTTGTCCGGACTGAAGCTGGAAGTTGCCGGCTTAATGACGAACGATACGATAGAAAGTGTTTCGGCGAAACTGAAAGAAATGAAAACCATAGCCACAGGTTTGGGTGTTAACCCGAATATAGATCCGTTCATAACACTTTCGTTTCTGGCCTTACCTGTGATACCTGAATTAAAACTGACAGATATGGGGTTATTTGATGCGGTAAACTTCAAATTTATCAATATAGATTCGGAAAAATAACCTCCTGCATCAAATCCATTCAGCCTTTTCGGACAAATGACAAAAGGGTGTTTCAGTAAAATCTTCAATTTCATCTTTACCGATAACAAACTTGATCATGTTGTCATTTTTAAGTATTTGTGCGAATTCAACTGAATCCGGAGGAGTATCCGATAAAATAATTCCACCCCGGGCCAGATCTGAAAGCAGATGGAAGTCTGAACCGGATATCATTTTCAGCCCGTTCTTTTTGGCATACTCGAAGGCTTTGGAGTTATTGGATATTTGACGGGGATTGCCGTTGTATACTTCAATCCCATGCAGATAGGCCGGATTCGCAGGGACAGAGGTCAATCTGAAAGGGTGTGCCTGATAAATCTGTATAGTTGTACCATTAATCATTCCGCTGAACTTCTCTATATTAAGTGTGTACAGTTCCCTGTGCCTGAAAAGGAAATCTTCATCTATTCCGTAGATAAGGTAATCACTTTCATTTTCATCGAACCGCAGTTCCATTCCCAGAAGTACATTAAGACCGAGTTTTCGTCCTTCGGCCAGGGCGCTGTGATAACCCCTCAGATACTGATTTACTTTGTCTTCCCATTGATTATAACGTAAACTTTCAAAATATCCTCTGGTATAATGGTCGGTAATCACCAATCCATGATATCCTGCCTCCTTATAAACGCGGACAACGGTCTTTGCGTCAACCTTACCGCAACTACTGGTTTCTGACGTATGTATATGAACATCATAAATATACGAATCCATTTCAGCCCTCCGGGAAGTATTTTAAATGTAGTCCATGTAGATAATAATCCAAATAAAATAAAAATGCAAATATGATTCTACTGCATTAACGACTATATTGGTATAAATTCAAGCACCCATTGAATAAAAGTTTTTATGCGAGAGTTAATATTTATTTCATCAGCTCGTTGATGGATTATCCTCTTCTGAATAATGAAAAACCAATATCCTGCTTCCCGTATAATTTGAAACTGTGGAGAATATAATGGCAATTACCTGTGAAAACAGGCTATCAAGGTTTAACCTTTCTATAAGGATATACATCACCGTAAGGTTGATACCCATTGAAATCATGCTTACAGCAACAAACCTCATGAACTGGGGGATTACCTTTTTGTCCGAATCCCGGAATGTCCACAGTTTGTTTAAAATGTAACTGTTTATAATCCCAAGAGAATATCCTAAGAATGAACCCAATAAATAATTCATTCCGTATACATTGTTTAGGAAATAGAAGGTTACAAGAGTTATTGCCGTATTTATTCCGCCCACCGTTATAAACTTGAAAATCCTGATCATAGCATCTCCAAAAACCATTTTATATAGATTCAAGACTCCATTCCATGTGGAATATCTCTAACGGTATTATATATAATAGCTATTATTTTTATGAAAGTGAACGCAGCGGGTGGTTAACGGGTCGAGGCATTGCTGGTGTAACTCGGTAAGCAGTAACTTTTATTTGAGATTTATGGTAAAAAATGTTTCTGTTGAAAAAAAAGGATCCTTGTATTATAATTTGATGTGGTTAGATAAACCTGTATACGTACTTTTTAAATCTGGTCTTTATGGAGGTGGTAGAATGGACGCTGGCCCTGCGCATAACCGGTTGGACGTAGCTATTGTTGTTTTGGTACGGCTTTGTTCTTCTGCCTTGTGTTTCTTCTTGTTTTAAGTCATATATGTATGGCACTCTCTTATTTAAAGCATAATACAAATATATGGCAGTAGAATTATAGTTTTTGTGCCTTACGATGGTTTTGCTACCCGTGAATTAATGCTTGCAGAGTTGATTGAAGTAAAATCATTGTTCGTTGTGCTATTGTTTGTTGGAAAAATATATAACTGTAAAAGCTGATAAAATAACTGTGCATATATATGCTGTACTAAATTTTTTGTACAACATATATATCACAAGTGAATTGAGCGCGTGCCGAAATTTTTGCAAGCAAAACGGCACATGCGCAATATAAAATGAAAAAAGAGATAACTTCTTCAGTATCAATTCATCTCAATTACTTTTTTCGTTTTATATAGATTGCTGAAGATTTTTTCACAAGTCAAGACGTAGGATTGAGGAATACTGACGTATTCCGATTGACGACAACGCTGCATTGAGGAAAAATATACAGTAAGATATTTATATTTAGAGAATGTTGTACTAAAGATAGGCTACTGCCCTCTCATAGTAAGGCGCGGCAGTAATTCTTTCCGGTTTTTATGAAAAAAGCGGTTCCGTATCTGTACGCAGGCTGCTTTTGTGAAGGTGAAGGAGGTCATTCCCATGGACTTCGAAAAATTGAATCAATTTATGGCAGATAAAAAATACTCTCTGTTGAAAAATGATCTAAAGAATGCCCGTCCGGTCGATATCGCAGAGTTTCTGGATGCGTTGGATGAGAAACAGGCGCTGCTGGTATTCAGGCTGTTGCCCAAGGAGATAGCGGCGGATGTATTTTCACATCTATCGGCTCAGAGGCAGGCCGAACTGTCGGATCTGGTAAATGAGAAGGAACTTGCCGACATTCTCAAGGATTTGTATTTTGACGACAAGGTGGACCTTCTGGAAGAAATGCCCGCTAATATCGTAAAGAAAATACTCAAAAATACCAGTGATGTTGAGCGGAAAATGATTAACCAGTTTTTAATGTATCCGGAATATTCGGCTGGAAGCCTGATGACGATTGAGTTTGTTGATCTGAAGAAGGAAATGTCGGTTTCGCAAGCTATTGAACGGATAAGAAAAACCGCTCCCGATAAGGAGACAATATATACATGTTACGTAATGGACGCACAAAGGCATCTGGAGGGTACGATATCCTTAAAAGAACTGGTTATTTCAGCAGTTGACAAAAAAGTAGGGGACATTATGCATAAAGAGCCGCTTTTTGTTAAAACTCATGATGACCAGGAATATATTGCCGATATTTTTAAGAAATATGACCTTCTTGCCGTGCCGGTCGTTGACAATGAGCAAAGATTGGTTGGAATTATTACCATTGATGACATCGTTGATGTTATAGAAAAGGAAACAACAGAGGACATATACAAGATGGCTGCGATTCAGCCCATTGTAGAGGAATATATCAATGCAGGGGTGTTCACCCTGGCAAAAAAAAGAATCGTATGGCTTCTGGTGTTGATGGTATCGGCGACTTTTACCCAATACATCATGAAAAATTTTGAAGAAACGTTGGAAGCGGTAGTTGTTCTTGCAATGTTTATCCCTATGATTATGAATACATGCGGAAATGCGGGAGCCCAGGCCTCGACCATAGTGATCAGGAGTATTGTCCTTGGGGAGGTAGCTTTCAGTGATCTGGCAAGAGTTATATGGAAGGAATTCAGGATCAGTATTCTTGTTGGGATTTCTCTTGCCTGTATTAATTTTCTGCGCATATATTTTTTGGACGGCTATTCCGCTGCCATTGCCTTAACTGTAAGTATCACTCTTATATTTACATTGATAGCCGCGAAAGTTTCCGGTGGAATACTGCCAATAATAGCTAAAAAGTTAAAGCTTGATCCGGCCATAATGGCAAGTCCTTTGATAACTACCATAATTGATGTGGTCGCTTTAATCCTGTACTTCAATTTTGCGAACTGGTTTATTGGTCTGAATACATAAGGAGGGAGCAGCAATGGATTTTCAAAAATTGAATCAATTACTTATGGATAAAAACTTTTCTGAGCTGAAAAAAGAACTTAAAAACTTTCGGGTTGTGGATATAGCGGAATTCCTTGATAATCTGGATGAGAAGCAGGCCCTTCTTGTATTCCGGCTTCTTCCGAAGGAAATAGCGGCGGATGTGTTTTCCTACCTTTCACAGCAGCGGCAGGCTGAATTGTCCGATCTTGTAAACGAAAAAGAACTTGCCGGCATCCTCAATGATTTGTACTTTGATGACAAGATTGACCTTTTGGAAGAGATGCCCGCAAATATTGTAAAAAAGATTTTATTAAATACCAGTGATGTCGAACGCAAGATGATTAATCAGTTTCTTATGTATCCGGATAACTCTGCGGGAAGCCTGATGACTATTGAATTTGTAGATCTGAAGAAGGAAATGCTTGTTTCGGAATCCCTTCAGAGGGTCAGGAAAACCGCCCTTGATAAAGAAACTATTTATACATGCTATGTAATGGATGCGCAAAGGCATCTGGAAGGCATGATATCATTAAAGGATCTTGTACTGTCTCCTGTTGACAAAAAAGTAGGGGATATTATGTACAAAACACCGCTTTTTGTTAAAACCCATGACGACCAGGAATATATCGCGGGTATATTCAAGAAATACGACCTTCTTGCCGTACCGGTAGTTGACAATGAACAAAGGCTGGTCGGTATTATTACCATTGATGACATTGTAGATGTTATTGAAGAGGAAACCACCGAGGATATTTATAAGATGGCAGCGGTTCAGCCAACTGATGAGGAATATATCAATGCCGGGATTTTTACCCTCGCTAGAAAAAGAATTGTATGGCTGCTTGTGCTGATGGTTTCAGCTACTATTACACAATACATTATTCGAGGCTATCAGGAAACCCTGGAGACCATGGTTATTCTGGCGCTGTTCATTCCTATGCTGATGGATACCGGGGGGAACGCAGGCGCACAGGCCTCCACTCTTGTAATCAGAAGTATTGTCCTTGGGGAAGTGGCTTTTAAGGATTTACTAAAAGTGATATGGAAGGAATTGCGTATCAGTTTTCTGGTTGGGATTGTTCTGGCCGGGATTAATTTTGCGCGCATTTCTATTCAGGGCTATGATATCACCGTTGCAGCAACTGTAACGGTAACTATGTTTTTCACGGTAGTTGTGGCAAAAGTTGCCGGAGGCATACTGCCGATTATAGCAAAAAAGATTAAGCTTGATCCTGCAATTATGGCCGGACCTTTGATAACGACAATTGTAGATGCCGTATCTTTAATTATTTATTTTAGTTTTGCGAACTGGTTCATAGGCATAAGCTCATAAGATTACCAGTTACCCAAATAAGCGAATAAATAAGGGGCCTGCTAAACCAGGCCCCTCAAAAGGTACAATGTAAATACTACACCTTATTCATACATAACCCTTTGGATTATTCATTTGCCATCTCCAGGCATCTATACACATATCTTCAAGACTTTTTTCAGAAACCCAGCCGAGTTCCCGCTTTGCTTTGGAAGGGTCGGCAAAGCATACCGCGATATCTCCGGGTCTTCTTTTAACAACTGTATAGGGTATTTCTTTACCTGTTGTCCTGGAGAAAGCCTTAACCATCTCAAGGACGGAATAACCCTTGCCGGTTCCTAAGTTATATGTTACGACACCCGGATTGGTCTGCAGCTTTTCCAGTGCCTTCAGGTGACCTAATGACAAGTCGACAACATGTATATAGTCCCTGACTCCTGTTCCGTCCGAAGTATTATAATCGTTGCCGAAAACACGAAGCTTCTTTAACTTTCCAACGGCCACCTGCGTAATATATGGAACAAGATTATTGGGTATACCATTGGGATCTTCTCCAATCCTGCCGCTGGAGTGGGCTCCCACAGGGTTAAAATATCTGAGTATGGCTATGTTCCATGCTGAATCCGATACATATAAATCACAGAGTATTTCCTCTATCATAAGTTTTGACCTTCCGTAGGGATTTGTTGCTGAAAGGGGAAAATCTTCGGTGATGGGCACCTTATCAGGATCGCCGTATACGGTTGCGGATGAACTGAAAACCAGATTGTGGACGTTGTGGTTTTTCATTACTTCACATAATGTCAATGTTCCTGTAATGTTGTTATTGTAATATTTAAGGGGGATATCAACTGATTCGCCGACAGCTTTCAATCCCGCAAAGTGAACCACCGCATCGATAGGTTCTGCTCCGAATATTTTATTAAGTTCTTGCTTATCAAGTAAATCTGTTTTATAAAACTTCAAGAGTCTTCCTGTAATTTCCTGAACTCTTGTTACAGACTCTTCCTTGCTGTTGCTCAGATTGTCTGCAATCACCACATCATACCCGGCCTGCAAGAGTTCCACGCATGTATGGCTGCCGATATATCCGGCGCCTCCTGTAACTAAAACTGACATAAGTTCGCCTCCGTTTCTATGAATTTAACAAAAGTATAGTATAATATAAGTATTCGGTTTGTAAAGTATTTAGCATATATAGATTATTTTTATGTATATTCAATATGAAAAAAGGCATAAAAAAAAACTCCAGCGAACCTTTCTCGATCCAATACTCCCTTGCTTTTGCCCTTTTATTCGGACCTCTTCGTCTTCCGAACTAAACTTTCCTCTGCTTCCCTTGCCTGCAACCCCGAGTTCTTCCGATCTCTTTCTTGCACGCACCCTCTTCAAATTCACTGTTTAATTCCTTCGATATAGTGGAGATTGTTTCACTTTCGTGAACTATCTTTTCCACCTGTCCTTCCGTACATATTAATTATACGGCGGCTTCTGCTTTTAGCGTATTGTCTCTTAGGTATTCCCTGGAGTCTATTTCTATTATACCAGGAATTTTAACGGATTACAAATTTGAAAATCAGAAAAATATCGTGTTTATATATAAATAGCCCTTCAGATCGATTGATATCTTGAGAATGCTTTCATTTTTATCTGTTTTAAGTTTCTTAAAAATAACATACTGCGGCAAAGCCGCAAGAATTCAGAACCCAGAATTCAGTATTCAGA
>CAZSVI010000146.1:0-8401 GCA_964610205.1 uncultured Oscillospiraceae bacterium | reverse complement strand
AGCAGTCAGGTTACCCAAAGCATATAGATTTGCATATAGGATTCAGCCGGGATGGGTTTCATTATAGCAGGCAAAATCGCCAGCCGTTTATAAAATGCTCTCGTTCAGGCGGGAACTGGAACAGGGGTTACCTCCATGCTACCGGCGGCATATGTCTGATACTGGGTGATAAATTGCTGTTTCCGGTAAGCGGGTGGTCGGGGGAATCACCTGTGAACGGACGGTATCTTTATGGCGGGGCAAGCATGGGAGTTGCCACGTTAAGACGGGATGGATTTGTCTCGCTGAATGCGAACTGGACACTCCAAAGCGTTACCACTCGTCTTGTGCAATTTAACACGGGGTCACAACTCTTTATTAACGCCGATGCGGATGAAGGTTATATTATGTGTGAGGCGCTTGATTGTGAAGGGAATCCGATAAACGGCTACACTCTGGATGACTGCATACCGGCGCAATCTGATTCAACAAAACAGAGAATACGTTGGATAGGCGCTGATTTAGCTCCTTTAGCCGGAAAGCCGGTCAGGTTTAAATTTTACCTTATCAGCAGTGCGTTGTACTCTTTCTGGATTAGTCAGGATGAACAGGGGAAAAGCGGCGGATATCTTGCCGCGGGAGGACCGGGGTACAAAGGAGCACAGGATGTATAAAATATTATGAAATAACTGAACTTTCCCACAGTATTTTGGACGCTTGCCTGCTTTGCAGGTTGCCGACGGCGGTGTGATATCACACCTCAGCATGTCGGCACCAGCGTCTCAAAATACTACTATTAAGCCAGGATGAAAAAGTTGAGTAAATAAGCAAATGGAAAACCTCTTTTCAATACCTTTGGATTTGTGGCTTTTCATAATAGCCTTTAGTATAATTGATTGAGGAGGGAAGGCGTTTGCATTTAAAAAGTAAGTATTACCATGGTATCCTATTTTCATATATCCTTGCTGTATTTCTGCCTGTAATACTGCTTTGCATATTAATCTACCATATAGGCATAGTAAGGTTGCGGGAAGAGATGGAAACAAGTCAGGAAATTTTACTGTCTCAAGTTAATGAAATTATGACGCAGCGGCTGGAGGAATGTGTTAGCGTTGCAAAAAGTATATCACTGGATAAAAACATTTTAAGACTCTCCTCTGATTTGAAGGAACATGAAGTTTATGATGGAATACAAAATTTAGCAAAGTATGTTGGAACCAATTCTTTTTTTGAGAATATCATCATAAAAAAGAACAATGAAAGCACTTTATATACTGCTGAAGGGACGGTTTTTGACAGTGTTTTGCTCACGAGAAGATACCGTTTCACACAGGAAGAAAGCGATATATTTAATAAATGTGTTTCTGATGGCATGGAATGCTTATACTACTTTAGCAATGCGCATATAACGATGCAGTTTATTCCCATACCGGTTTTATCACGAAATCCAAGTGGTTGCCTGATATTTGTAATTGAAAAACAGTCTTTAACGGGGCTCTTTTCCGAGAAACAACAAATCAATTACAACACTGTCTTTTTGGTTAATGAGTATCAACAACCTATATTTATACTGGATAACAGCAATGTGCTTAAGTCAAATGAGATGTTTACAGCGGTGTTAAGTGCCCTTGGAAATGACTCATTCAGATTTGATAATAGCAATTATACACTCATTGAGGAAGAAATTAAAGGAACAGGATGGAGATTAGTATCAATCATACCGGACGAGTGGCTGCGTGAAAGGATGAAATCTGCCTATCTGGTGATATGGGTAGTTGCTATCCTGTTCATATCCGCGCTTTTGGTGCTTCTGTTTTCCAGAAAGCAATATAATCCAATTAAAGCACTAAACCAGATTGTGAGCAATAACACAGCATATGATAATCGAAAGATCATGAATGAACTTCAAAACATCAGCCGGGCTTTAAGTGCATCGAAAGCGCTTGGTGAACAAGCAAAAACCCAGAACAGGCTTTTACGCCAGAACCTGCTTCTTAGACTTTTAGACGGTGATATAAGTGACATAAAAGATTTAAATGAGAGTTTTAAAGCTCTGGGAATGTTTAAGGAAAAAACGATGTATTGTGTTATTTCACTTCGCATTCAGGATATAATTATTAATTTTGATTACGATAATTTATTGTACTATATATACCAGAAATACAGTATATTCGATTTGGCGTATTCGGTTAAGGTTGCCGCCCAAAAAGTGATTGTTGTAATAGTAAAGCTGAACAATAAAACACAATACGCTCTTGTAAACATTATTGAAGATTTAAAAAATTACTTATCGGAGAATATCGGCTTTCAAACCGATTTTGGAATAGGAAGGCCATATCCGCTGGAGCGATCTTCAACATCATATTTAGAATCCATTACTGCTTTAGAACACTTGACTCAGAATGATATTGAACACGTGGCATATTTTAATGCCCTACAGATTGCACCAATAAGAGATCTTGAATTACAGAAAAAAATAACGCAATATTTATATTGCTTACAACAGCCCGACCGCAACACAGCCCATACTATGCTTGTTGAAATAATGGATATATTATGCAAACATACCAGCAGGCAAATACAAATGTATTATCGTTACAAATTGATAGAGCCGGTTTTTCAGCTGCTTGCGGATGAAAATATCAGTAATCGGTTACATAAAGAATATGAAACGAACATCACCTCCTTTGTTATTTCGGCTTTATCCATAAATACATTAAATGAATTTGAATCTCAAATCAGGCTTATAACCGATATTATGTGTGATATAACCGAAGAAAACCTGGCTGGTGAAAAATATGATAAATGCCAGATGGTAATAGAATGGCTAAACAATCATATTTATGATCCCTTGTTGTCGTTAGAAATGCTGTCGGATGCTCTGGGATATTCGACACCTTATTGGAGCAGATTTTTCAGTGAAAAACTGTTTATCAGTTTTAATGAGTATGTATGGAAGTTAAGAAAGGAAAAAGTAAAGGACATGTTGAAAAAAACATCCGGATCAGTGAAGGAAATAGTTGTGGAAGTGGGCTATATTGACGTATCCAGTTTTACTCGCCGTTTCAAACGTGAAGAAGGTGTGACGCCTGGACAATATAAAAAATTGCTTACAGCAGTGTCGAAGGAGATGTAAAGGATGAATGGAATATTTGACAAAATGCATGCTAATGGCAGTATACCGGTGGTGAATATAAATAGTATAGAAACCGGCATTAATCTGGCGCAGGCAATACTGAACGGAGGTTTGACGGTGATAGAGGTCACTTTCAGAACAGAACTTGCGCCTGAAGCAATTAATAAAATTAATAGGGAATTTCCTGATATTATGGTTGGCGCAGGAACCGTTCTAACCTGTGAACAGGCATTAATTGCAAAGGAATCAAAAGCGCGGTTTATAGTATCGCCAGGATATGATGAGGAATTGGTTTACTATTGTAAAAAGATTGGTATGCCGGTAATTCCAGGGGTTAATAATGCTTCTGATATACAGAGAGGTCTTAAGGCCAATCTCTCGGTCCTAAAGTTTTTTCCTGCGGAAATTAACGGAGATGTCAAAGCAATAAATACTTTGGCTGCACCATTTAGCCAAATCAAATTCTTACCTGCGGGAGGAATTGAATTTCATAGTATAGAAAAGTATTTGTCTAATTCCCATGTTATTGCCTGTATGGGGACTTATATGGCGCGTGCTTCTCAAATAGAGAACAGGGAATGGGATATCATTACCAAACAATGCAAAAAAGCTGTAGATATAGTAAAAAAAATTCGTGAGAAGGGAAGAGAGAGCCAATGAAAATCATAGGATTTGGAGATTTAATGTTAAGGCTTAATCCTCCGGGATATAAAAGGTTTATTCAAACGGACAGTTTTGATGTGAATTACACGGGAGCCGAAGCTAATGTTTGCGTGGCTCTAAGCCAATACGGCGTTGATTCGGTATTTGTAACAAAGCTTCCTGAAAATGATATTGCACGATGTGCTGTGGCACACATGAAAAAATATGGTGTAAATGTGGAGAGTGTTGTATACGGGGGTGAAAGGATAGGTCTGTTTTATGTTGAAAAGGGTGCTTCCCAGCGTGCCTCAAAAGTAATATATGACAGGAAATACTCGGCTTTTTCAACTGCAAAGCGGCAGGATTTTAACTGGAACCGAATATTGGAAAACGCTGATATATTCCATTTTACCGGTATCACCGCCGCTTTAAGTAACGAAATGCCCGGAATACTTACTGATGCCTTGGAAACTGCAAAGGTTAAAAATATACTTGTAAGCTGCGATTTAAATTACAGAAGAAATCTCTGGAGTGAGCAAAATGCCAGAAATGTTATGGTGAATCTGGTTAAGTATGTGGATTTATTAATTGCCAATGAGGAAGATGCGGAAAAAGTTCTCGGTATTGCTGCCCCTAATACGAACGTGAGACAAGGGAAGCTGGATCAAAATGGTTATATTGATGTTGCGAAAAGAATTAATGATTTGTATGGTAACAAGTACGTAGCCATATCCTTGCGTAAAAGTATGAGTGCATCAGATAATGAATGGTCTGCTTTGCTATATAATAACGAGGCCGCTTACTTTTCGAGGAAATATAAAATCCATATCGTTGACAGAGTAGGTGGGGGTGATTCCTTCGCCGCAGGTTTGATTTACGGAATATGTAATGGATGGAACAACCAAAGTATAGTAGAATTTGCTGCTGCGTCATCATGCCTCAAGCAAACTATTGAATATGATTTTAATCTTGCTTCACTTAATGAAATTGAAGAATTGATAAGGGGTGACGCTTCCGGCCGGGTACGGAGATAACCAAACGAACGCACTACATTTATGAGGCATATTTAATTCTGATGTCTAAAAAGATTGATAAGAGTGAAATATTGACCGCAATGATCAAATAATCAATATTGCCTTGCTGCTCTGGCAGCTCCGGCTATTACACCCTCATCAGAAGACACTATTGTTATCTGTGAATCTTAACTTCCGTACCAAAAGCTACTCTATCATAGATATACTTTGCATCCTGGTTATACATGCGGATACATCCATTGCTCACTGCCTTTCCTATAGTCCATGGTTTATTTGTAGCATGTATTCCGTAAGTTCCCCAAGGAATACTTAGCTGCATAAAGTACCCGCCAAACTGTCTGCCCCATAATCCTTTTTTTGTTATCATCCAGTTGCCCGCAGGTGTAGGAGTAGTATTTTTCCCTACAGCGACCGGAAATGTCCTGTCAAGTTGGCTATTCGAATAAAAATATAGCTTTTTTTCTGAGAGATTTATCGATATGCTGGGTTTTCCTTTATCATTAAATAAGGCATTATAAGTAATTGGACCCACTATGCCATCAACAGTCAGACCCTTGTTTCGCTGAAACTGCATAACGGCTTTTCTTGTAGTTTCACCAAATATACCATCTTCCGAACCTGCATTATACCCCTGGCTATTCAGTTTTTTCTGAACTTCTTTTACATCCTGACCCCGATCACCAAGCTTTATTATTCTTACAAATTGAGGCATACAATTCATCCCAAATGGTTTTATTTATATTAGAATATGACTGGGGACTGTTAATGGTTCAGATAGGGGAAATGGCTGCGCCGTTCTCTTGATAAGGAAAATTGCAAGTATATGGTTGAAGGGAACAAGTTTTTGCACATAGATAATTTCATCAATTTTTTCTAATAATTCTAGATATTTTTTTGCTGATTGCTCATAGTGTTCAAGCATTTTTTCTATTTTTCTTTTTGTAAAATTTTTACGCCTGCTATTACAAGCTCTAAATTTACTGCCATCTATCGCCACTATTTCCTTGCCTATCAATTTCATCTCATCACAAAACAAGCTGAATTCTTTAAATATACCGATTAATGCAGCTTTGTTATCTTTTCTAAAATCTGCTATTGTAATCGCCATGATAGAGAGTTTGACAACATTATCTAAAAGCCATATAATATAATTAGCTAAATTAGCTAATTATATTATATGGAGGGTAAAAAATGATAGTTAATTCTACGGATATGCAAAATAACTTTGGCAAATATATTCAGCTTGCAGCAAAAGAAGATATTATAGTAACAAAAAACGGGAGAAAAACCGCAGTATTAAAATCTTATAAGCAAGGAAATGACGTATGTACCGATGCGGTAAAAGAAAATACCCCAATGTACAATTCACAGCTCCCAAAAGTAACATATGAAGAATTTCTTAAAATCACCGGTGAAAGTGACGAGCGTTATGAGTATATTGACGGGGAAATATTCCTTTTGGCCTCACCCAAAACCGCGCACCAAAGAACTTTAATGGAATTGTCCAATTTGTTCTACAATTTCTTCAAGGGGAAAAAATGTGTTCCAATGATTGCGCCCTATGATATCAAGCTTAGAAGACATGAGAAGGATATGAATGTAGTTCAGCCGGATTTAATGGTCATCTGCGACTTGGATGAAAAACTGAGTGAGGATGATTATTACACTGGCGTTCCTGATTTAATAGTCGAAATAATATCATTGTCATCAAGAAGCAAGGATTATATAAAAAAGCTGGGCTTGTATATGTCTTGCGGTGTTAATGAATACTGGATAGTTGACACTTTTAACAGGGAGATACATGCATACTGCTTCAAGGATAGGGATATTGAAGCAAATATTACTTATCAAGAAAGTGATACTGTAAGCTCATTTATCTTTAAAGAGTTTGAGTTTAAAGTAAATGATATATTTTTATAAAGCTTCGGCATGTGGCAGGTATGGCAGGGGTACTCAAAATTACGAGAGGGCTTTTCCGGATGCAATTAATTCGCCATGTAGACGAATTTTGCACTTTTAAAAAACTGTCAATTGTAGTAGGATATAGTTATCATATTTAAAAAGTTCAGGTTTACAAATGGTGAGATGGATGGATGATCTTTTAAAACTATGTCGGGAGAACCGGTTCTGTAAAAAAATACTTCTTGTCTCCTCCTTTCCCGAGGGGCGGAACAGGATAAAAACACTAACCGAAAAAACCGGTGTTCTCAATTTAAAAATAGAAACGGTTCACAGTTTGGCATCGGAAATCGCACAGATATATCTTCGTAAAAACAGACTTACCCCGATAAATGACAATCTGTCCCGGCAGATTTTGTTCAATGTCATCTATAAAACACAAAAAAATTCCGGATTCGAATATTTTACCGGGATCGAAATAACCCCTTCGGTAACAGGTTCTGTATGGAATGCGGTTATGGAGTTGAAATACGCGCAAATTCAGTCTTTTGACATAAAAGAGGATCAGTTTGTCTGCTTTGCCAAAGGCCGTGACATGAAAAGAATCATGACGGAATATGCCTCGGTTTTACGTGACAATGCATATGTCGATTCACCTGATATAGTTAAAATAGCGGCTGAGATTGAAGGCAATCAGGAAGGCCTTCTGTTGGTTCAGGATAATCTGAAACTAAGTTCTTTGGAAAAAATGTTTATTAAGGATAAATTCAGTCATGTCCGGGTTATCTGCGGTCCTCCGGTCAAAGGACTGGATGTTCCCTCTTACCATTATGAGGTTATTTGTCCGGAAACCGATTCCCATTCTTTGTTTTCATACTTATACGCACCGGAGGAAAGGGAAGGGAGCTTCAGTTACAGCCATATCAAATTATTGCGGGCATGGGGTGAAAACAATGAAATCAGGGCCATACTGCGTGATTTAAGGGATAAAAACGTCCCATTTGATCATGGTTGTATTTATGTAACTACTAAAGAGCCCTATACCCAGCTATTGTACCAGCAGACCGGACAGCTTGAAATACCGGTTACCTTCGGCTGCGGAATCAATATCGGCAATACGGGCCCCGGCAAGGCTTTTTTAAATATAGTCAAATGGGTAAAAGGTAATTATCAGGTGTTGGATCTGTATCAATTGCTTTATGAGGGCATGTTAATAATCCCCGATGGATTTTTTGAGGATGGAAACACAGATATAAACCTATTCCACATAGCAAAGCTGTTGCGTTCATCCGGAATAGGCTGGGGAAGGGATCGATATATTAAAAAGCTGGAAGAGCAGATTACTTCCGCCAGACAGTCGGAACAGCATGATTCCGGAATAAAGCTGAAGACAGCCCGGGCCGCGAAAAAGTTTATTGCCGGACTTCTTGAGAAAATACCCGCCGGGAAGGATCCAACCCTTCATCAACTCGCCGGCGGCATTTTTGCTTTGTTGAGAGAATATGCCGGCGTAAAAAATGAAACAGACGCGGAAGCGAAGGAAGCGATTCTGGAAGTATTGCAGGATATAACCGACTGCCCCGATCTTGGCATGGAAACAGATGAAGCCCTGCTTAACATGGAAAACAGGATAAATAGTATACGCGTTGGTTCTTCGGAAACCAACGCGTATACTATTTATCCTGTTTTCCATGTTAAGCAGGATAAATAG
>CAZSVI010000145.1:0-8710 GCA_964610205.1 uncultured Oscillospiraceae bacterium | reverse complement strand
ATAACGCGTTTTGTGTGCAACGCGCCGCGAGCGTTTTATCAAACGCCCCTTCAGTAGGGGATTGTACCCGCCACTGAAGCTGTAATCGGTTTATCCCCCGACTCGCGTTTTTTGCCCATAGGGCAAAAATACGCTCTGAGGCAGGGGTCTTAGGGGCGTTTGATAAACCTTTATTTACCTTCCGGAGCAGCAAATTTGTATCCGACTCCACGTACCGTAATAATATACTTCGGACGAATCGGATCGGTTTCTACTTTTTTTCTTAAATTGCTGATATGCACTGTAACGGTTTTATCATCCCCTTGAAGTATACTATTCGTGTCCCATATATTATTAAAAATCTGACTGGTATAGAATACTCTGTTCGGATTTTCAGCAAGCAGTACAAGGATATCAAATTCAATAGCAGTCAACGATACAATATGATGATTAACAATTACCGTACGGCTGTTAATGTCGATTTTCAGATCCTGATAATCCACAAGATAGGGGCTTTTAGCCGTTATACCCTCCGGGTGCGTCTGAAGACGGCATCTCCTGAAGCACGCGTTTATTTGCGCTATAAGCACACTGATGCTCACGGGGATTGTAATATATTCATCCGCTCCTACACTCAGACCAATAATTTTATCCTGGTCACTTGATTTACCGCTTAGTATAAATATCAGGTTATTCAAACTCTCCCTGAGTTTGATGCAAACCTCAATACCGTTTTGCCCGGGTGAAAGCATGGATATAATAATCAGATCCGGTGTTTTCTCAAGCACCGTATCAATCATATCGGGCCCGTAACTAACCTTTTCAACTGAAAACCCCTCGTTTAGAAGCCTTATACACAGGGATTCAACAAAATCCTCCCCGTCTCCCAAAGCTACAATTTTTTCTTTATACAAAAACATCCTCACCCCTCTCACGGAAAAACCTTTTTTATAATCCGCGGAGTTACATCAGGTATTATAATAACCGAAGCAATTACTTGCAATTGCCTTAACCGAAAATTCAGCATATATATTATAATATAGCACTAATTCTGCGTTTACAGCAATTATATATGATATTTGATTTTAAATATATTTCTTTTATCCAATCTTTGAACTAATTTATATGATCTTAATTTTATCTTAAGAATAGCGTATTATAATAAAAATTAATAAAAAATAAATGGAAACAGTTTGGGATCATTTATCTAATAACATTTCCTGATTTCAACAAAATTCCACTTAAAAAAGGAGATAAATTTTATGTACACAAGACGTTATACCGGAAAAATCAAACTCGCGGTTTTAGACACCGCCGGAACCTTCTGCGACGGACCCCAGGATTTAAGACACCGCTGGCCGGAAGATGACCTTCGTGGCTGCAAGGCGCCTGTTGTTCCATTCTACGAAGTATTAAAAAACCATAATATTATTGTAGACTGGGCATCTATCAGAAAACCAATGGGCAATTTCAAGCCGACTCATCTTCGTATGCTCCTGGATCTTCCCGAGGTAGAGGAACAATTTATCAAGGAATTCGGCCATAAATACACAGAAAAAGATTTCGAGCTGTTGTTGTCTGAATTCAAGCCGCTCATGTCAAAATACATTGTGGATGACGACCTGTCAAAACCGATTGACGGAGCTGGGGAATGTATAAGAAAGCTGCGTGAAGCGGAGATTCTGGTTGGTTGTGATACGGGGTATTATGCGGAAGATTCCAAGGTGCTGAATAAGAAACTGGAAGAAAAATACGGCCTGCATTTTGACGTAACAACCAATTCTGAAACCGTACCCGGCAGGCCAACTCCTTTTATGGTATACGACTGCATGCTAAAAACAAAAACAATGAATATCGAATCCGTTGTAAAGATTGACGATACGGCAGTTGGAATGCTTTGCGGCAACAATGCCGGATGCTGGACCATAGGGCTTTATGCCAGCGGCAGCAACAACTATGACATGCTTGCAGCCGCTAAACCTGATTTTCTGGTGCCTTCCGTTGCTTATGTTCCCGAGATAATATTCGGGCAGATCGAACCGCGCCTTAAAAGGGGCGAGCGTCCCGGTCAGGGTATTCTTGAAACCATATAGAAATTAACTTATTAAATTCAATATAGGATGGTGTTCGAAATATGAACAGACTGGAAGAAATTAAAGAACGAATATCTTTATCAACCTTTGTTTTTTATAACTATGCTCCAATAGACAGAACCGCGCTTGAACAAATATCGAAGGCGGGAATACATAAGATTGAACTGCTGGAAAGTCCTCAGCAGTTTGATATGTCCGATATTAATTCGATGCATCATCTATTTGACATATGCCAAAGTACAGGGATTTCGATCATATCGTATCACTCACAGTTTGTTAACCCTACGGGAATCGAGTCTGAAACAGAACTTGCAAAACTGACCGATATCTGCAAACGGCAGATAGATACATTACAAGAGGCCGGCGGTAATTTCTGGGCCTCCCATGCCAGGATAGCAGACCGCTCCGTTTATAAGCTGTATGAAGAACTGCTTCGGTTTGTGGAAGGAACACATATGACACTCGGAATAGAGAACTTTACTCGTTCCGGGATGTGGGTACAGGACAGAATGGATTTTATTCATCGGATAAATCACCCTCAGCTGGGGATCCTTCTGGATATTGGCCATGTAAGAGATACAGACGGAAAAAATCCTATGACATATCCCTGTGGCCCGGAACAAATATTGCATCTTTGCGGTAATAAACTTTTCCATGTACACCTCCATGGGTTTAAAAAAGGGGTTGACCATTTCCCGCCTCTTTGTAACGGGGATGAAATTCAGTGGAACGAAATTTTTACAACACTTCGCGATACAAAATATCAGGGCTATTTTAATTTTGAACCCATGGGCCTGCCAAAACACAAAGATACCTTGTCCAGGGTGTCCGGAATGCCCGAAGCAATAGCACGTATATTCAATGAGCGCTGATTTTTCCAATCAGGGCCCGTCATGCGTCAGCCGGCTGGTTGAGTTAAGTTATTATTCGTTCCTGTGTGACAGGTATGCCCAAGGTCACTATTGTACCCGTTCCTGTTTCACTTTCTATATTAAATATCCCATCTTCACCATAGTAGAGCCTGATTCTCTCAATAACGTTTGCCAATCCTATGCGTCTATGGTCACTATGCTTTTCTGACGCGTTTTGCCGTATATTCCCTGCGTTAAAACCGATACCGTCATCCTGTACCGACATTAGGATCTTATTATATTCCATACGGCAGGCAACGGTTACCATACCCTCACCGCCCTTAGGTTTAATTCCGTGTTCGATTGCATTTTCCAGGATGGGCTGCAGGATCATCTTTGGCACCAGGTGTTTCGTTGTTGCATCATCTACCTTCCAGATAAAAGATATGCCGTCGCTAAACCTGTACTTCATTATGTTGCAATAGGCTGTGGCGTAAATGATCTCCTGCTCAAGAGTAATTAATGTTTCCTGTTTGGATATACCGTAGCGGAATAAATCACCAAGGTTTGTGAGCATTTTTATCGCGTCACTGTGCATGTTTGTCTTAATCAAATAGCGTACCGATTCCAGTGTATTACACAGAAAATGGGGCCGGATCTGCGATTGCAGAGATTTAATTTCGGCATTCTTTTTATCAATCTCCAATTGGTTTTCCCTGCTGCGGGCACTGATTAAATCGTCCATAAGGGAATAGATACGTCCCTGCATTTCATTGAAAGAACGGCTTAATTCGTCCACCTCGGCAATGATTCCATACTCAGTAAACAGCCCTGGTATATCCGTTGCCATATATCCTGCCAACTTACTCTGAATACGCCCCATAGGCCTGAGCAAAAGGTAACCGAGTTCACTGAAAATCAATAGCAGCAGTAAAAATACTATTACAACCAAATACACTTTAGCGTAAAGCATCTCCATAATACTGCTTTTCAACTCTTCATTATCACAGATGATCGATATGGAAAACGGAGTTGAGCGGACTTCGTATGTATTTGTGGTCATCCCGGCCTCCAAACCGATAACCTTCGCCGCATGAACCCCAAGTAAGCTTTTGTTCTGGCAGGAGACAATCCGGTCATGATGTAAAACATATACGATTAATCCGGATATGCTTTTTAAATCCTGATATGCAGACGAAAGTTGTTCCTCATCAATAATGGTAAGTATATATCCAATGGTCTCTAAAGACATTTTTCTGCTTTCACCTGACAATATTGAGCCTTTTATAACATTAACCATAACGACAACGGGTTGGTTATAATCATTATAATTAAGACCCAACCATATCAATCCGCCTTTGGCATCATGGTACATTTCAAATAATGGTAATATAAAATTAACCGTTGTACCGGTGGTATCGTATATCACATTTCCTTCCTTATTAAGAAATACCATCTTCTCGGCATGATTCCACATTGAAAAGTAGTATCTGCACAAATTCTCAAAACCATATTGCTGCTGCGATATATCTGATTTGATAAACAGATTCTGCAATATAATATTCCGTCCCATATCGAGAGTAAAATACTGTTTTCGCTCTATGAACTGACTTAAATTTTCGTTGTTTTGTGAAACAATGTCTGCACGCATTTCCATTAGATTTTCTCTGACAATGGAATAATATGTTCCAAAAAACGTACAAACAAACAACATTAGCGGAAAACCGACTGACAGAATGAAGTACAATATAATTTTACCCCGCAGTGTGAGCCTTTCATGTACGGTATTCATCTGCTTGTCCCGGATCGGGTTTTTATAGGCACGAACATCGTTTATTAAACTGGATATCGGCCGCATCATCCGCCTGGCAAATAACCTCGATATTAAAAGGGTTATTGTAATGCTGATTATGATGTATATGAGAAATATGTAGTATAACCGGTTTAAGCAGCTTATTACTTTATCCATATCTTCTTTAATTAACAAGTAGCCAAAATCCGTCGATATTCTGGAATAGAATAAGCGTCCGCCGTCAGTATTATCAAGCTTAAGGTATGCAGAATTATGTGTGTCAATTTGGGTAATAATATTCTGTATATTCTCAATTGAAAACTTTGGATGGCTCCACAACTCATTCCCGTTATAAACCACAGCACTGTATGCGGTATTCCCAAGCACTGACGAAAATAACCGACCGCTTAATTTAATAAATAAAAGACCGCAGATTTTATCATCCGAATAGATGCCAGCTACAAAAAACATACTATCCGGCTCAAAATATGAAGTCTTTTCATTCAAAAGTCCGTCAGGGAAATACATAAGCAAAGCATTATTTTGCTTAGGCTGTAATAATTCATCGTTTATTAATACTGAGAAATCATCCAGCACAAGTTTGATAGGCTTATCCTGTCCTACGCAAATTGACTCCGTACGACTCACTATTGTAATTGAGTCTATCATTTTATCAATAGCTTTTAACGTATTAAGGTGGGCGTTAATATCCTTGTAGATTACGCTCTTTTCATAGATTAGACTTTTATATTCGTCCAATTTTATAACATTCCTCACCAGGCTTTCATCGGCGGTTGTCAGGTTAGCAAGGTTTTGAAATCGTAAGAGATTCAGGTTCAGCCTCTGGGAAAGTTGTAATAGTATGGAGCACTGTGCGTCTGTTGCCTGCTTTTGTACAAAACCGATTATATCATTGTACATTACCAACATAAATATAACCATTGTTGTAATATACAATATCATTGAAACAATGATCAACAGTGTAACAAATGATATCTTGCCTTTGTATATCCTCATTAGCCCGTTCCTCATGCATTATCCCGTATCATATACGCATTTTTCTGTACTCAACCGGCGTCATACCATTATATTTTTTAAACAATAAGCTGAAATAGCGGTAATCTGTAAAGCCCAACTGGTATGATATTTCCTGAACACTCATCCTGCTCTGTTTCAGGAATTCCTTCGCTTTGTCCATTCGCAGGCTGCTGATAAATTGTTTCATAGGTATACCCATTGTTTTTTTGAAGACACGGCTAAGATAAGAGAAATTAAAATTTACATGCCCGGCAACATCCTCAACAGTAATAGGCTGTTCGATATTCTCTTTTATATAGCTGATTGCCTGCCATACCATATCATTGCTCATTTCCCGCAGCTTAACGGACAGAATGTCCGTCATAATATAGAGTTGTTCTTTCAGATAAGTACGCAATTGCGATATATTGTTCAGCGCGGATAGTGTTGTATACAATACGGCCTTTTCGAATGGTTTAAAGCCGACAGTGACTTTTTCCATGCAATATCGTTCGGAAATCATTAATACTTCTATACAAGTGATAAAAACATCATCCAGCCTTTCGGGTCTGGCATGTAGTATGACACTAAACAATTCGTTTACTGAACACTCAACCCTTGCTTTATCAATCCCTGATACAGCATTTGCGATATCACAGGATAGCTTCAGTACTATTCCTGCATCAAGCTTTGCGTGGGATGTGAGTTTATAGCTGTTATAGTATATGGGAGTGCCTGAATTCTCAAAAAACGTATCCATATATGCCGCCAACGCCTGCCTATATAGTTTGGCTGTTTCAGTAAAAGCACCTGTACCGCTGACTCCAATACGCACATACGCATCATAGTGCTTTGCGTTAATATGTTCGTATAATCCATTCACTGTCGCGACCACCTTATCCCGTAACATTGTACGTGACGAATCACTTATAATGAACGCCGTACGGCTGTCAATAGCAACGGGGAAGCAATCCCTGTTTTTCAACCAGGTTTCCAGTTCAGTCTCATACGAACATCCGTCATTATTAATAACCGTAATCACCACAACACAGATATGTTTGCTGCAAATATTTGGTTTAAACTGTATTTTGTGCTCATATAAGGCCATACCGTCTATCTGTCCGCGAAGAACGGCAAGTATCCATATTTTCTGTATTTCCTGAAGTGAAGCAGCACTATTGCCTGTTTGATGTCTCAGACTGGTAGAGCGTTCGTTCAAAATTAGCGCAATGCTCATAAATGTTCGCTCAACCTGTTCTTCATCCAACGGTTTGGTCAAATAAGCATAAACCGATAAACTAATGGCTTGTTGAGCGTATTCGAACTTACTGTAAGCACTCAGAATCACAAACACCGTATCATGCCCCATACTCCTTGCGGTACGAATAAACTCAAGGCCATCCATTCCTGACATTGCAATATCTACCAGAATCACATCGGGATTATGCAATGTTAAAAGAGACAACGCCTCGTGTCCGTTGGAAGCTGAACACAAAACCTTGAAACCCATCCTTTCCCAACCGATAGTATCGATCAAACTCCTGCGAACTATGGGATCGTCTTCGACGATCATCAAACAATACACGGGGCTCTCATCCTTCCATCAATGATAATGATGTGTATGAATGACACTAAATGTAAACGGTTCTTAAGATTGACTTAAAAAAACATATTATAATACTCATTTGTTTATTTTTTGTAAAATTATTTGATATTTTCCCTCACATTAAGAATATATTTTTATTTTGTTTATGTCAACTTCTCCCCTGGATCTTTTATTTTCTTGAGATACTTTGGTGCTACCGCTGAACTCTGCCCGAACCATCTCCGTTAACCAATGCTTCAATCTCCCGTATGGCAGCGAGGTTATAGTCCAGTTCAATGGTTTGCTTAAGGCAGGATGCGGCAACTGCAAACTCTATTATTCTCTGGCAATCCCACTTCATGCCAAGCCCAAATATAATGCCTGCCGCAAAGGAATCGCCGCCCCCTATACGATCCACTATATGTATGCCGTATTTCTTTGAGAAATATCCTTTGCCTGAGCTATACAGCAAACCCGACCATTCGTTGTCGGATGCACTGATGCTTTTCCTCATTGAAATTGCCACATTCCGTATTCCATACCGGGTGCATATTTTTTGCGCTACATCCGTATAGCCTTCGTAATTAACCCGCCCTGCATTCACATCGGTATTTTCCGCTCTGATACCAAGAACTTTGTCAGCATCCTCCTCGTTTGCAATCAGCACGTCTGCATATTCTATGAGCTTCTCCATTACCCTTTTTGCCTTCTGTTGGCTCCAAAGATTGTTACGGTAATTCAGATCACAGCTGACCATTATATTTTTTACTTTTGCGTTTTCCAGCGCATCCTCAAGTATGTCAGGCATATTTTCACTTAGGGCGGCTGTAATTCCCGTAAAATGAAAAAAGTCCGTATCCTCCAGCAGGGTGTCCCAGCAAAAGTCCTGCCTTTTTGCTCTGGAAAAGGCTGTATGTTTTCTGTCATATATAACCCTGGATGCCCTCTGCGACGCACCCTTTTCAACATATATAATTCCTATCCGCTCACCTCCCCACACAATACCGCTAGTGTCCACACCATACTTGCGAAGATTCGCAGCAGCGCATCGCGCGATATCATTATCCGGAAGTTTTGTGATAAAACATGTATCCACTCCGTATTGACTTAGCGCAACGCATACATTAGCCTCGGCACCGGTATAATGAACATCAAAACTATTCGCCTGGATGAAACGCAGATATCCGATTGGATTCAACCTGAGCAGCATATCACCGAAACCCGCCATTTTCATTATTATTCCCCCTCCCTGTTTGTGTCTTTTTATTTACGTACAATATGTACTGCAAAACCTTCAATTTCGTTCTCAAGATAAAATGACAGCATCCGTCCTCTTGAATCATAACGTATAGAGTCAGCTATTATTTTTTGTCCTTTTCTTTCAAGCCAGGCA